>CALJYC010000136.1 GCA_937984275.1 uncultured bacterium
GCCGAACCCGAACTCGATACGGCGTTCCACTGCCGTCCGACACGATGTGGAAGCCGAGCTCGCCATTGCCGCCCTCGGTGAAGCTGTAGACCTCCCCCTTGGGCGTTCGCAGGCCTTCCATCACGAGCTTGAAATGGGCGATGGTCGCCTCGATGGTCGTGTACACGTCGTCCTTGTCGGGATAGACGATGCGCGGGTCGTCGACGTTGATGGGGCCGTCGTCAGGCATCTGCTCGATCGCCTGCTCGATGATACGGACCGACTGCCGGATCTCTTCGAGGCGCACCATGAAGCGGTCCCAGTTGTCGCCATCCTCGCCAACCGGCACATCGAAGTCGAAGCGGTCGTAGACGAGGTACGGGTGGTCCTTGCGGACGTCGTACGCAATGCCCGTCGAGCGCGCCATCGGGCCGGTGGCCCCATACGACAGCGCCTGCTCCTTGGTTAGAACACCGACGCCCTGCATGCGGTCGAGGAAGATGCGGTTCCGGAGCAGCATGATCTCCGTCTCCTTCACGACCTTGTGAACTTCGGGAATCACTCGCAGTACGTCGTCTTTGAAGTTCGTCGTGGGAGGCGCGGCCATGCCGCCGATACGCCCGAAGCTGTGTGTCATCCGCGCGCCGGTCTCACGCTCGAGAATGTCCCAGACCCAATCGCGGACTTTGAGCAACCAGAGGAACGGCGTGAACGCGCCAAGCTCCATCGCGGAGGCGCCATTGCACGTGAAGTGGTCTGAGATGCGCGCGAGCTCGCCGAGGATGACTCGGTAGTACTGGCAGCGCTCGGGAACTTCGATTTCGAGGAGCTTCTCGACCGCGAGGGCCCAGCCGACGTTGTTGAGCATCGGCGACACATAGTTGAGCCGGTCGGCATACGGGAAGACCTGCGCCCAGGTGCCTCGCTCGCACGACTTCTCGAACCCTCGGTGCAAGTAGCCCGGCTGCACGTCCAAGTTGACGAGCGTTTCCCCATCGAGGTCGATCACCATCCGAATGGTGCCGTGCATTGCGGGATGAGACGGCCCCATGTTCAGCCGCATCGGGTCGGCGGAGAGCTCGAGAGAAGCCTGGTCGTTCAACAGCTCGTCAGCGGGTTCCATTTACTCCCCCGACCCTTCCTCGGCGGCGTCCTCGGGCGCTTCCTGGGCCATCCGCTCCTCGATTCGCGCTTGAACCTGCTGAGCAGCCTCAGAATCGCTCAGCGTCCTACGCTGGCCTTGCTGCACACCAAGTGCTGGTGACACCTGGTTGTCGCCGCCCGAAAGACGCGACTCCCAATCGATCCGCGCGAACGGCTGTCCTTCTTCGATGCCAAACGGCGGCAGCTTGTCGATGTCGCTCACCTCGCGGTACGGCACCAAGGGCTGTGCCTTGTCGATGGGGTAGTCCTTACGGAGCGGGTGCCCCACGAACTCTTCGTAGAGCAGAATGCGCCGCATGTCGGGATGGCCGTTGAACTTGATCCCGAACATGTCCCAGACCTCACGCTCCGCCCAGTTGGCCCCTGACCAGGTACCGGCGAGCGAGCCCGGCTCTTCGCCATCTTTGGCGTGCGTGCGCAACCGAATGCGCGCCCCGGTCACCGACGAGCGCGTCATGAGCACGACGTCGAACCGCGCCGATTCGCGCTCCGGGTAGTCAACCGCAGTCAAGTCGATGAAGTGATCCATCTGCAGATCGCCGTCGTCCTTCATGAACTGCGCGACCTCGACCCAATCCTTGAGGGCCACCACCACTTCGTGATCGCCGAACGCGTCGCTCGTTTCGAGCACCCGTTCGCCAAACTGAGCATTGAGCCGGTCGACGACCGCCTGGCTCATGAGTTGCCCTCCCCCGTCCGGCCGGGCGCGCGTTCAGGAACGAGCCTCGGTGGCACGACGATGGGCTTGCGGTCGTTGGCCTGAATCTTGTCTTGAAGCAGCATCAGCGCGTCGAGAACGGCTTCGGGGCGAGGTGGGCAACCAGGAATGTACACATCGACAGGAATGACTTTGTCCACGCCGGGAATCGTCGTGTAGTTGTCGTAGAAGCCACCGCACGAAGCGCACGTGCCGAAGGCGACGACCCACTTTGGATCCGCCATCTGTTCCCAAATGCGACGAACCGCCGGGCCCTGCCTCTGACTGATCGTCCCAACGACCCAGAGCACATCCGATTGCCTAGGACTGAAGCGCGGCGCCTCCGCGCCGAAGCGCGCGATGTCGTACCGAGGCGCGGCCGTCGACATGAACTCCATGCCGCAGCACGCCGTGACGAACGGGTACTGGAACAGAGACCACTTGCGCGCCCATTGAAGCAGGTCGCTGAGGCGCGTGGTGACCGCAACCTCCCCGCCGCCATCGATGACCCTCAGCTCTCCCATTCGAGGGCACCCTTTCTCCAGGCGTAGACCAAGGTCACACCGAGAACGACGATGAACAGCACCATCTCGACGAAGCCGAGCCAGCCAAGCTCCCTGAAGAGGCTCGCCCACGGGTAGAGGAACACCGCCTCGATATCGAAGACGACGAAAAGAATCGCAGTCAGGTAGAACTTGATGCTCAAGCGGATGTGGCCTGCCCCCGTCGTCTCCGACCCCGACTCGTAGGGAATGGCCTTCTCGGCCGTCATATTCTTGGGCCCGAGGACCGTGGTGAGGGCGAAGACGCCGACGGCGACGAGCACGGCGACGCCGAGCATCAGGAACACCGGTAAATAGGCCGAGAACATAGAGGGGCAGACTCCGCGACGGGGCTGGGTGAGCTGGTCGAGGGATGCTTAGTATCACCCTCAGGGGGTGTCAATGAAGGTCGCCGTGTGGTTACCGCTATGCGCGTCGGCGGCGCACCGCAGGGCGATATCTGCCGCGAGCAGTCCCAGTCCGAACGGTCCGCTGCCGGCACCCGGCGGGACAATTTCGCAGCCCGAACCGCTCGCTACCGCGTCATCGCCTACCCCACGGCCTTCGCTTGGGTCGAACTGGAGAGAATCTCACGCTTGTGCCATGGTTCGGGTCGGGGATGGGGAGCCGCTGGAAGACGATCGCCGCCTTATGGGCTGGTTTGTGGCCGAGCGCTGCTCTCGCGCAGAACGCAGAGGCCCAGGACGCCGGGATCGGCGGCGTGCTCCAGTCCCTCGATCAGTGGTTTGGCGGCAACGTAGTCGGCCCCATTGCGCAGGTCCTCTTCTTCGACCTGATCTTTTGGGACAACGGCACTGACGGCGATCTGCAGCTCCCGTTCATCGTCTTTTGGCTCATCGCGGGCGCGACGTTCTTCACGCTGCGTTTCGGTTTCATCAACATCCGCGCCTTCAAACACGCCTGGGTCGTCACGACCGGTCACTACGACAACCCCGACGACCCCGGCGAGGTGACGCATTTCCAAGCGCTCTCCTCTGCCCTGTCGGCGACGGTCGGCCTTGGGAACATCGCCGGGGTCGCAGTCGCGGTGGCGGTCGGCGGACCGGGCGCGATCTTCTGGATGATTGTCGCGGGCTTCCTCGGCATGTCGTCCAAGTTCACCGAATGCACGCTCGGACAGATGTATCGAGAAGTCGGCGACGATGGACACATCCTTGGTGGACCCATGCGGTACCTCGATCGCGGTCTCGAGCAGCTCGGCTTGCCGCGCCTGGGGCGGTTCCTCGCCATCCTGTTCGCGTTGATGTGCATCGGCGGCAGCTTTGGCGGCGGAAACATGTTCCAAGCCAATCAAAGCTACGCACAAGTCGCGGACGTCTTACCGGTTTTCTCCGGTGGCTGGGGCGCGCTCGGGTATGGCGTCATCCTCGCCTTCCTCGTCGGCATTGTGATCATCGGCGGCATTCGCCGAATCGGACAGGTCGCAGGCTTCATCGTTCCGGTGATGTGCGGCATCTACTTGATCGCCGGCCTTTTCATCATCGTGACGAACTTCGATCAGGTCGGCCCGGCGTTTGGCAAGATCATTGGCGAAGCGTTCTCACCGCAAGCGGGCTTTGGCGGGGTGCTCGGTGTGCTGGTCACGGGCTTCCGGCGCGCGGCGTTCTCAAACGAAGCTGGCGTGGGTTCGGCATCGATCGCTCACTCCGCGGCCGCGACCGACGAGCCGGTTCGCGAGGGGATCGTGGCCCTTCTCGAGCCTTTCATCGATACGATCGTCGTGTGCACGATGACCGGGTTGGTCGTTGTGATCACCGGCGCCTACGAGGGCGGCGGCGAAGAAGGCGTGCTCATGACCTCGAAGGCCTTTGCGACCGTCCTTCCATGGTTCCCCAAAGTGCTCAGCTTGGCGGTCTTCTTGTTTGCGTTCTCGACGATGATCTCGTGGAGCTACTACGGTGAGCGTTGTTGGACCTTCCTCTTCGGCGCTCAGTTTTCGATGGTCTACAAGGTGCTCTTCCTGGGCTTCGTGGTATTCGGATCGGTGCTGAAGCTCGGCAACGTGATCGATTTTTCGGACCTGATGATCCTCGGCATGTCGTTCCCGAACATCCTCGGTGCATTCTTGTTGAGCGGGAAAGTCCGCGACGCGCTCAAGAACTATTGGAGCCGCTACAAGAGCGGCGAGATGCAGCCAACAAGGTAACTGCTAGGCTGGTTTCATGTCGGAGTTCGCAGCACGCCGCACGCAGCTTCTCGAGGCAATCGGAGACGGCGTCGCGGTGTTTCCGTCGGCTCCACTCGCCGTGCGCAACCACGACGTCGAGCACCCCTATCGGCAGGATAGCGACCTCTACTATCTGACGGGCCTCGACGAGCCCGAGAGCGTCCTCGTGTTGACCAACCAGCACGAGGAGCATCGCGTGGTCCTCTTCGTTCGCCCCAAGAAGCGCGAGCGCGAGATTTGGGACGGGCCGCGGGCTGGCGTCGAAGGCGCAGTCCAAGAGTTCGGGGCCGACGTCGCCTTTCCGATCGACGAGCTCCCGAAACGGCTTCCCGACTATCTCGGCAACGTCGAGCGCCTTCACTACCGAATCGCGCAAAACGATGAAGCCGATGCCAAGCTTTTCGACTGCCTGAACCTCCTTCGCCGCGGCGGCCGGCGTGGCATCACGGCACCCGAAGCGATCATCGATTCGTCGGCACACCTGCATGAAATGCGCCTCCGCAAGAGCGACGCCGAGCTCGCGACGATGCGACGGGCCGCCGAGATCACCAAAGAGGCCCATCTGCGGGCGATGCACTTCACGCGACCGGGGATGCACGAATACGAAATCGACGCCGAGCTGCTCCACGTTTTTCGCAAACATGGGAGCGAGCGCCCCGCCTACGAGAGCATCGTAGGGTCCGGACCCAACGCGACGATCCTGCACTACCGGGCAGGCAACCGTGTGTTGAACGAGGGGGAGCTGGTGCTGATCGATGCGGGTTGCGAGCTTGACTATTACGCGAGCGACGTCACCCGCACGTTCCCGGTGAGCGGGAAGTTCTCCGATGAGCAGCGCGCGGTCTACGAGGTCGTGCTCCACGCCCAAAAGGAATGCATCGAGGCGGTCAAGCCGGGCGTCACGCTGCACGATCTCCACGACGGCGCACTTCGTTCGATCACCGAGGGGTTGCTCGGAATTGGTTTGCTCGAAGGCAAAGTGGACGCGCTCATCGAAGAGAAGAAGTACGAGGCGTTTTACATGCATCGAACGTCACACTGGCTCGGGATGGACGTGCACGATGTCGGCCACTACTACGTCGACGGCAAGCACCGCCCCCTCGAACCGGGTTTCGTACTGACGGTGGAACCGGGGCTCTACGTCCCGACCGATGCAGAGGGCGTGGACGAAGGTTGGCGTGGCATCGGCGTTCGAATTGAAGACGACGTGGTGGTCACCGAGGGCGGGCACGATGTGCTCACCGCCGGCATTCCCAAAGAGATCGACGACGTCGAGGCCGCCTGCGCGTAGCGGGGGTTCGCGCCGTATCGTCGGCGCGGGTTGTGTGGTATGCCGCGCGGCATGTCAGTGGAACACACGATCGCTTTCGTTGGCGCCGGCAACATGGCAGGCGCACTCATCCGAGGCCTGATCGGCACGGCAACCGTACCCGCCGGCAGAATCATCGCCGCGGATCCGGACCAAGAGCGGCTGAGCTCGCTCGAAGCGGAGCTCGATATTCGGGTCACCAGCGACAATGCGGAAGCCGTGAAGGAAGCGTCCGTGGTCGTTCTGGCGACGAAACCTCAGGTGTTCGCTCAGGTGCTTCCCGGGCTCGCCGAGGCCGTGGACCCGGACGCGCTTCTGGTCTCGATCGCCGCGGGCATCTCCACGGGCATCATCGAACGGGCGTTTGCCGCAGGCGCGCGCGTCGTTCGCACGATGCCGAACACGCCAGCGCTCGTCGGTGCAGGTGCAACGGCAATTGCCGCCGGTAGCCATGCGACCGACGAGGACCTCGCACTCGCTGAGAACCTCTTCCTGAGCGTCGGCATCTCCGTCCGGGTGCCCGAAGAACAAATCGACGCGGTGACAGGCCTCAGCGGCTCCGGACCCGCGTACGTGTTCGCCATGATCGAGGCGCTCCGCGACGCGGGCGCGCGCGAAGGCTTGCCCGAGGAGACCGCGCTTCGCCTCGCTTCGCAAACCGTGTTCGGTGCCGC
>CALJYC010000137.1 GCA_937984275.1 uncultured bacterium
TCACCAGCCTGCGTGTGGGCCTCGGTACGGCCAAAGGGCTCGCTCTTGGTCTGGGTCTGCCCATCGTTGGAGTCAGCTCGCTGCGCGTGCTCGCACGATCGCTCGAAGGCGATGTTGGGCTTGTGCGGGTGCCGGTAATCAACGCGTATCGCGGTGACGTGTTCGCTGCGGCGTACCTCATCGGGAAGGACGGGGTCGAGGAGCTCGCGCACGCGCTTTTTGGAGCACCAGAGGTTGTTTTCAGGCACATCCGAGACGCCGTACGGGGGCGTCCTTTCGCCGTCGGTGGCGAGGGCGCGCTGCCGCATGCCGCCGTGATCGAGACTGTGCTCGGAGTGAAGGTCGCTGAGGCGCAGATGAGCCTCGTCGCCGCTACGCCCGATGCCCTCGTGGCAGAGGTGCGGCACGCGATCCGCACCACTGGGCCAGCGGACCTGGACTCGCTGGAGCCCCAGTACCTTCGCCCGAGCGATGCGAAGCTACCGGACCGTCCACTACAGACCGTGCACTCGAGCTAGCCTCCGTGCGCGGAGATCGCTTCGCGGTAAGCGCGTTCGTAGAGCCGAGTCGTGCGCTCCCAAGAGTGGTCGATCCGCATGACCCTGCTCTGAACCTCGCGGAATGCCTTGTTGTTGGCGAACGCCGCCGCCCCGCGTTGTAGAGCTGACAGCAGCGACCTCGTGGTTGGCTCGTCGTAGAGGATCCCGGAGCCGGTCTTCAGAGAGGCTTCGCAGTCCACCACTTCGTCCGCAAGACCGCCCTCCCGATGAACGATGGGTAGGGCGCCGTAGCGCTGAGCTCGCATCTGGATGTTGTCGGCCGGCGCCTCGCGTGCCGGTGCCACCACGAAATCGCTCGCCCCGATCAGCATGTGTCGAAACGCGTCGTCACTACCGGTCTTGATTTGAATACGATCCGGCCATTGGTCCCAGAGCTCCTCGTAGATGGCGACGAGCTCGCCGTCGCCTTCAAGCTGCACCACCAGTTGGACGTCGTTGCGCAAAAAGTCGGGTCCGATCTTCGCGAGCAAAGCCATGCCGTCGTCGTCCACGCTTCCGATCGCGCCGAACAGAGGCACGTCGCTTCGCACGGGCAAGGTCAGGTCGTGCTGTAGCTCTGCCTTGCACTTGTCCTTGCCGTCCATGTCGAACGGGTCGAAACGGGAGGGCAGGTGTCCGTCGGTCGCAGGGTTCCAAAGTGCGGGGTCGATCCCGTGGCGCACGCCGTCTAACTTCGGACCGATTTCGCGAAACACGTCGCTCAACCCGTCATCGCTGTCCGGCCGTTGCAGGCGGTGCGCGTAGTTTGGGGACAGAGTGGTGACACGATCGGCGGTCAGCAGTCCAGCCTTCAAGACATTGACGCCGCCTCCGTCGAGGGCCTCGTCACCCAACCCAATCGACTCGGCGTCGCCCGCATCGAAGCGCCCTTGCCGAGAGGCGTCGTACACTGTCAGCACGGTTGGCAACTCGGGAAGTACTGACCGCAGCCGCGCCACGACCGCCGCTGCGGCCCAACCGTGAGCGTGCACGATGTCGTAGTCGCTCGCGTTTTGACGAATCAACTCGGTGACTGCCGCCGCAAAGACGCCGACCCGCGATGCGTCGAGCTGCTCGCCCTCACCGGCGAGCGAGTCTGCGGACAGCAGAACCTCCTCGTTGCCGATGAACGTGAGGCCGACGCCGTCGGGGGTGCGGCCCGTATACAGCTCGCACGACCAGGCCTTGCCGCCGAGCTCCAGCTCGAGCTTGGTGAGGCGGCGTGCAAGCGCGAGCTTTGCCGTGTCGATGTGACCGTAGAGCGGGGACACCAGGTCGACCGTATGGTCCGCACGACGCATCACTTTGGCCAGGGTCCCCACGTCCTGGGCGTCTGCAGCGGACGTGAATGCTTGAGGGGCGATGAAAAGGATTCGCAAAGTGCTGGACCATAGCGACTGTTGGCCTCGGCGGCCACGTGGAAAACAAGGTTGCGCCGCCTCTGGAGTGGTTCAGGCTTGTCTGCAATGGCGGAACGGGGAAAAATCGCGGTTACTGGCGCCTCGGGGCTCGTTGGCAGCGAACTGGTGCCGACGCTTCGCCGCAACGGCTTCGAAGTTCTGCGGCTGGTGAGGCGCGCGCCGAGCGCGGACGACGAGGTTCGGTGGGATCCCAGCGCTGGGACGATCGACACCGAGGGCCTCCGGGGCATTACGGGTGCGATTCACCTCGCAGGCGACAATGTCGCTTCGGGGCGGTGGACGCAGGCCAAGAAGGCGAGGATCCGCGACAGCCGTGTTCGTGGCACAGCGCTCCTCGCTCGGGCCTTGGCCCAGCTTTCACCCAAGCCGCGGGTGTTGGTGTCGGCCTCGGCCATCGGGTACTACGGCACCCGTGGCGAGGAGGCGCTCGACGAGCGCGCCGCCCAGGGCTCAGGCTTTCTCGCCTCGGTCTGTGCTGAGTGGGAGGACGCCGCGACGCCGGCGCGGGACGCGGGGATTCGCGTCGTTAATCCACGCATCGGCGTCGTACTTGCAGCTCGTGGAGGGGCGCTCGCCAAAATGAAGATGCCGTTCCAGCTGGGCGTCGGCGGCCGCATCGGCGACGGAAGCCAATACATGAGTTGGATCACGTTGGAAGACTTGGTGTCGGCGCTCGTGTTTGCATTGGAATGCGACGAGCTCGACGGCGCCGTGAACTTCGTCTCACCCACGCCGGTGACCAACGCGGATTTCACTGCGACGCTGGGCCGCGTGCTCCAGCGGCCCACTGTCCTTTCGATCCCGAAGTTTGCGCTGCGGCTCGGCGTCGGCTCGGACATGGCCAACGAAATGCTAATAGGGGGAGCGCGCGTCATCCCCGCCTCGCTTCATGCGCACGGCTTTCGCTGGGAGCACACCACGCTCGAACCCGCGCTTCGCTCGCTCTTGTAGCGCTGCGCCTTGTTTGACCGGCGGTCGGGCTTCGACGGACACTGACTTAGTGCCGAGAGGGACCGTGTCATGGAGTGCGTGGACGTCGGCCTTGGCGTTCTTCCTGGCGGGCTTGTTTCCGCTCTTCAACGCCGACGCCTACGGCCACCTCGCCCAGGGCCGTCAGATCGTTGCGCTCGGCCGGGTGCCCCAGGTCGACCTCTTTTCGTTTTGGCAACCGACCCCTCAGCCCTGGAAGAACTACGAGTGGGGCTACGACTGGGCGACCTGGATGGTCTACGACCACCTCGGCGCCAATGCGTTAGTTCTCCTCAAGTGCCTCGCGCTCGGTGCGTTGGGGTACCTCCTCGTCAGGTTGGCCGAGCGTCTGGCTCGCGGCGTCGAGCTCGCCGCGCCACTCACGCTCACCGCGCTGTTGCTCGCGCTTCCCGTTGCCCGGTTTCGCTTCACGACCCGTCCGCAGATCGTCGGCCTGCTCTTGCCTGCAGTTCTCCTCGCCGGAATCGGCGCACTCTACGCGGACCACGTGTCGCCACGGCGAAAGAGTTTGATCGTCGTGGCCCTCGGTCTGCTACACGTCGCATGGGTCAACGCGCATGGGTCGCACCTATTTGGTGTTGCGATCACGCTGATCTTCGTGGCGTTTTCGTTTCGGACCACAGCGTTTCGCTGGATGGTCGGCTTGTTGCTCCTTCAGGGCGCCGCGACTGGGTGTACGCCGTTTGGCTTCTCTATCGCGACCGATGCGGTCTCGCATGTGCTTCGCCCCGAGTATCGGGAGCTCGTCGTCGAGTGGGCGGCGTGGTCGCCCAAGGACCCGCTCCGCTTGCTCGTCGCACCCGTCATCACAGCACTCTTCGTGCTCGCCGCCATGCGGCCGGTGACGCGCTCGTCCCGCTTCGGACTCGCCTACGGCGTCTTCTGCGTGATGTTGAGCCTAATGGCATTCCGGTCGATGCGGTTCGTTGCGCATCAGCTCTTGTTCTGCGCGCCCTTCATTGCGGCGGGGCTTTCGCGGTTACCGGGCTTCAGCACGATGCGGCGCGGCGTGATCGGTCTCGTCGGTGTCGCTGCGCTGTCGAGCGCGCTATGGATAATGCAAATGGTGCCCGACTTGGGGTTTGGCTTTGGGGAGTCGAAGCGCGAGTATCCCTGGGCTTCGTCGGATGTCATCGAGGGGAAGGTCCAGCACCCGAGGGTCGTCGCGAGCATCCAAGACAGTTGGTTCCTGATGTTCGCCGCGCCGAGCGCCAAGCTCCTGATCGATGGCCGGGTGCCCTACTACGGTCCGGAGATGATCCAGCGCGTGGCCCGGAGCTTCACGGACCCCGCGCTGTTCGCCGAGCAGCTCCGCGCGTACGACGTCAACACCGTCGTGATCGACAACACGCGCTCGGACCACGTTGCCGCTACGACGTACTTGAGCAACCTAGAGAGTTGGGTGCTCGCCTTCGTCGAGGACGGGCATTCCCTGTTCGTTCGCCGCGATGTATCGCCCGAGTTGCAGCCGTTTGAGATCCTCGGCCCCGGGTACCGCACCGGACATTTGCTCGATGCGAGCCTCGATGATCGAACGGTGAGCTCGGAGGTCGGGCGCATCGGTTCGCAGTTGAACACCGCTTCGATTCACGCTTGGCACGAAGGTATCGAGCTCTTGCGGCCGCTCGCCCGCGATGGCGACCGGGCTGGCATCCGAAAGTACCGCAACGCCGACGAGCAGGCCCGGGCGCGGGCGGCGTACGAGCGCCTTTCCGTGGCCGCCAACAGCTATCCCGGCTTCACCGCAATCGAGCTGTACCGCGCGATGGCGGCTCTGTCGGCCTGTGACATCGCCGAGGCCCGCGACGCGCTTGGCCGCGCGGCGTATGGTGGGCAGACGCGTGGCACCTCGCTCGTGTCACTCGAGCTCTCCCTTCGAGCGGGCGAAGCAACCGAACGATCGGCCGCCGCTGCACATACCGCGCGGCTCGCGGCGGGTAGAGAGAGCCGTGACGACCCATGGGTCGCAGCGATCGCCCAAGACATCGACGTTCGCTGCCCCGCGCCTTAGGCGAGCGCGTCCTGATCGAGCTCGATCAGCGTGATCTCCGCAGGTGCTGCAATGCGCATCGGCGGACCCCAGTAACCCGTGCCCGAGCTGACGTAGATCTGCGAGTCGCCTCGCTCGTGGAGACCCGACAAGAAGGGCTGCGCGAGGCGCGTGAGAAACCCGAACGGAAAGATCTGGCCGCCGTGCGTATGTCCCGAAATCTGAAGGTCGACGCCGTGTGCGCGCGCTTCGTCGAAGTGCACGGGCTGGTGTGCGAGGAGGACGACTGGCTTGCTTACATCTCGCCCCCCTAGCGCTCTCCCCATGTCCGCTCCGTGACCATTGCCGAACTGGTGCGCGGTCCAGTCGTCAACCCCGGCGACGTGGATTGCTGCCCCGTTTTTCGTCAGCTCCACGTGCTCGTTCCGCAGGACTCGGATTCCGATCCCCCGAAGGAATGCCAACCATGAATCCGCCCCCGAGTAGTACTCGTGATTGCCAGTGACGAAGTACGTGCCGAGCTTTGCACGAATCTCCCCGAGCGGGGCAACGGCATGACCCAGGTCGTCGACCGAACCATCGATTAGGTCGCCGGTAATCGCGACGATATCGGGCTCGAGCGCGTTGACCTTGCGAACGACGTCTTCGACAAAATCGCCACCGATGGTCAGGCCGACGTGCATGTCGGTGAGCTGTACGAGGCGTAACCCGCTCAGAGACTCCGGCAGCTTTTTTAGGCGTACGGCCACCCGTTTCACTTCGACCGGCCGAATCGCTGACCAAACGCCCCAGCTCGACAGTGCGAGCCCAAACGTGCCAACGCCACCCGCAAGGACCTGCGCGAGAAACTCGCGGCGGCCGCCGTTGACCGAGGCAAAGCTTGCGTACTTGACCCAGCTCCAGCGCGCGAGCTCGCCGCCCCAAAGCAGTACGAGCAACAAGAACATCGACCCCATCCACACGTATCCGACCCAGGACACCGGAATCGCGAGATTCCGAGGCAACGTGCGCCAAGCCATCATCGACGCGGGGATCGACACCGCGAGGACGATCAGCGCGACGGTCGCGACGTGACGCCAAGGGGTTGGCCACATCGGGTCGCGAATCAGGCGAGCCCACAGGTAGTAGTGGGTGCCGATCGTGAGGCCGGAGATGACGCCGAAGAAGATGAGGATGCGACCGAGCGACATGGAACGCTGACTACGATCGCATAAGGATGGCGCCCGAAGGCGTCAAGTCGCCGCTTGTCCGGGCGTCGAGGGATCGGGAGAGTCGTAACGTTTCTTGCTGTCCTCGAGGTGGTCGAGGAGCCGCTGGCGGACCTCGGGGTGAGTCAGCGCGACGATGCGCGCGGCCAGGAACGCTGCATTTTTCGCTCCATCGATGCCCACCGTGGCGACCGGGACGCCAGGAGGCATCTGGACGGTGGCGAGCAAGGCATCGACCCCCTGCAGGGCGCCGGAGGCGATGGGCACGCCGATGACGGGGCGGGTCGTATGCGCCGCGACGACGCCGGCCAGGTGGGCGGCCATCCCCGCGCACGCAATGAAGACTTCGACGCCTAGCTTCTCGGCGGCAGCAATGTATTCGGCGGTTTCGTGCGGCGTGCGATGTGCGGACAGGACCCGCACGTCGCTAGGAATGCCTAGCCCGTCTAGGACATCGCGCCCCTTGAGGACGACAGGAAGGTCGCTCGGGCTTCCCGTCAGGATCGCCACAACGGGTGTATCGTTCTTGCTTAGTTTGCTGCTGGTCATACTGCCTCCCGGGAGCAACCGCTTCTAGCGCAAAGCAGCCCGAGCGTCACCCGCCTGCGTGAAGGGCAACAAATTCGCCTGCCGCCCTTTACCGCATCTACGAGCCATCCTATAAATCGGCCCAGCTATGACCAGAGAGCCGGGCAATCTTAGTCGCAGCGTAGTGTGGGCCACCTTGCTGGCCGTCACGCTGCTTCACGTTTATCCACAACATGCGACTGCCGAAGAGGCTCCCGCGGAGGAGGCTCCCCCAGCGTCGCCGGAAGCGGCACCCGCGGAGCTCACCGGTGAGGAGACAGTCGAAGCACTGTTTACCGCGCCCGGCGGTGTTCCAGCCGAACCCACGGACGCCGACGCGGCCGTCGATGCAGTCAAGGCGAGCATGGCCAGGGTCGAGGAGCAGGAAGCCGCCGGCATCGGTTCGAGCTATGTCATCGACTTCGGCGACACCTTCGATTGGGTGCGGATGGTTTCGGGTGAATGGCTCAAGGGCGAGATGAAGCGCATGCGCGACGACAATCTCGAGTTCGACAGCGACAAGCTCGACATGCTGAACATCGACTTCGCCGATGTCACGCACGTCCACTCCCCAGTAGTCAACACCTACGTGTTCGACGACCGCATCTCTGCCACAGGACGCGCGGTGATCACGCCCGAGAAGATCATCGTCGAGACCGACGAAGGCACCAAGACGTTTCCTCGTAGTGAGCTCGAGTCGATCGTGGCCGGCGGCGAGAGGGAAAAAGATTGGTGGTCGATGAAGCTGCGGTTCGGCTTGACGCTCAACAAGGGCAACACGGACCAGCTCACGTACGACATCAACTTCAATACGCGTCGAGAAGACAAAATGACGCTCCTCAATCTCAACTACAACACTTCGTTTGGCCGAACCGGAGGCGTCCAGAACGTCAACCGTCACCTCGGCGAGGAGGACTTCAAGGTCTTTCTATCGAGTCGATGGTTCGTCACGCCGTTGTTCGGCCAGCTCTTCAATGATCGTTTCCAGAACATCCGGTTTCGCGCCACGCCGGCCGCAGGCGCGGGCATTCACATCATCGACGTGCCCAAAGCGAAGTGGGATTTCCAGACCGGTGTAGGCTATCAGTACTTGAACTACCGGGATGTCACGGCGCTCGCCGCGGGGACTAGCAACCCGCAGCACGATGCCTTCGTTCCGTTCTATACGTACGGGGATTTCGACATCACCGGCGACATCGACTTGACCGTCAGCTGGCTGACCAACCTGGTCGTCACCACGATTGGTAATACCAACCATACCGGTAAGGCGGACCTCGCGATCGAGCTCACCAGCGTCCTCGATCTCGACATTGCGTTCCTCTATCTGCGAACAGAGTCGCCGGCACCGCCACCGCCACCGCCGGCGGGCGCTCCGCTTCCCGATCCGATCAAGCAGAACGACTACCAGCTCGTAGTCGGCATCAGCCTCGAGCTCGGCTAGCGCTCTTCGTCGCTGGGCTCTTCTTCCTTCTGTTCCTTGTGCTGCTCGATTTCGGCTTCGAGCTGAGCACGCTTCGCTTCGAGCTCGCTTAGGCGGGCCTTGAAGGTCGCTTCGTCGACCTTGCCATCGTGGTCTTTGTCGAGCTCTTCGATTTCGTCGAGGACGCCCTTGAGTTTTTCCTCGGCTTTGACCTCGTGCTCGGCGATATCGGCCTTGTCGAACATACGCTCCTCGGGGCGGGGTTCGTCCGCGAGGCTCGGCTCTGGCTTCGGCCTCTCACTGCCCTTGGGAATGAAGATCTGCTCCTTGAGCTGCCGTTGGTTCATGAATGTGGGCGAGACGATTTCGATGCCGCCTCGGTGTAGCGAATCCAACATGCACTCCCGAAGCTTGGATTCTGCGCTGATCAGGTACTTCACGTCTTCAAGAAAGCCTGCCGCTTGGTAGGTGATCGAAAAGTCACCCAACTCGAGCACGAAGACGAAGGGCTCGGTCAGGCCGGCGTTCTCGGCCGCCTCTACCAAGCACTCCTCGATCCTTTCGCGTGGCACGTCGTAGCCGAGCGACACCGTCGCGGCGATGAAGGTACCCGAAGGGCGCACCACCGTCACGGGGTTGTTGACGAGGTACAGGTTCGGCAGCGTTGTGAGATTGCGTCGCTCGGTTTGAATCTCCGTGCGCAGTAACCCGAGGACCGAAACCCGGCCTCGGTGTCCATCGACGACGATGAAATCCCCGGGCCGGAAGTTTCGAATCGACCGCAGCATCAGCCCCGCCATGGCGTTGCCAATCAACGTGGTGGAAGACAACGCAATCGCCGCGGTGACGAGAATGCCGAGCAGGCTCAGCAATTGCCCACGCTCGGCTTCGCCGATCGGCAGCTGGAGGATCGCCATGACCAGGAGCACCCCCGACAACGCCGCAATGAGCAGTTGCTGGGTGATCCGGCTCCCTGACGTCGGAGTCTGACGCTTCATGAGGATCCGGTAGATCGTGGAGATGACCACGATGCCTACGAGCAGCGTGATCAGAACCGGGAGCCACTCACGAAGGACAGCGGGAATCGATTTGAGGTAGTCCATGGCGCGGCGCGATTGTCGCAGAATTCACCGTGTCGCGTGAACCCCAAAGTTGGGAGCCACGCGCGAAGGCCCGGACGTCAGAATGGATAGGCCTGCAGAGTATCTAGCGCCATGGTCATCAGCAGCTCCACCGCCTCGGGTGTGTCGATTGGGATGCCCGCCGCACCGCCGCCATAAATTGCTGAGCTTTGAGGCTCTGCGTCTCGGTTCTCGAGCGCGTAGGCGACCGCTTCGGTGAGATCGGCCCCAAACGTCTCGGCAAGCCCCGGCTTCGTTTGGGGGCGGGTCACGCACATGTGAATGGCGGCGGGGTGCTGTTGCCCGTTGAAGCGCCAGCCGCGGGCCTTCATGAAGTCGTTGACGTGGTAGATGTCGAACTCGTCCGAGCGGAACGCGAAGCAGAACGTTGGTGATCCCATGATAGCAAGCTCTGGGAGGCTATTGACCGCATCTTGCATCTTGGCGGCGGTCTCGAAGATCTGCTTGGCGTAACGCAGGTAACCTTCCTTGCCGTAGCGCACCATCGCGGCCCACGTTGCTGCGATCAGGCCACCGGAGCGGCTGCCGGCAAGCCCATTCGATGCGTAGATGCCGCCCTTCCACAAGGGTTCGATGTAGTATTGGTACTTGCGGAACGAGGCGTCCCTGTAAACGACGACCGACGTTCCCTTGAGCCCGTACCCGAACTTGTGGGTGTCGGCGGAGATGGACGTCACGCCCGGCAGCCGAAAATCAAAAACGGGAATGTCGTATCCAAGAGCTTCGCCCCAGGGGAGGATGAAACCGCCGAGACAACCGTCCACGTGCAGTCCGACGCCGCGCTGCACCGCCAGGTCCGAGAGTGCGCCAATCGGATCGACGGTACCGTAGGGGTAGTTACCGGCTGAGCCGACGATCGCCACGGTCCGATCGTCGATCCGGTCGCGGACGAAGTCCACGTCAACCCGGGTTGATTTGGGATCCGTCGGCGCCTCGACGATCTCGATGCCCAGCAAGTGCGCGCCCTTGCGGAAAGCTGGATGGGCGGTGTCCGGGATGATCACCTTGGGACGATCGATGCCTCTTTCCTCGCGTGCCTTGTCCCGATAGATCAGGAGCGGATTGATGATGCTCTCGGTGCCGCCGAAGCCCACTGCGCCGCATGCTTTGTGCGCTGGATTCTGCTTGCCGACCTCGTCGCCATGCATGAGGTCGAGGGTCATCGCGATGATGTCCGACTCGAAGCGAGTCATGCTCGGGCAGATGTCCCGCTGGAGCGAGTTGACGTAGGAGAAGAGCGCAAAGACCGAATTCAAGAAGTCGTAGTGCTCATGGTCGCCGCTATACATCGTGCCCGAGCAACGGCCGTTTTCCCATGCTTGGTCCTCCTCGCTGGCGATGGCCCGAAGCTCCTCGAGGATTGCATCGGTCGAACGGCCTTCCGCCGGGAAGGCGCGGATCACTCCGTGGCTCTCCGCGTAGGGGTAGAGGCCTCTCATCAAGGATTCGATCTTGTCGCTCATGACTAGCTCCCAACATTTAGCGCGTGAAACACGTCGCGATTCTTCCGGAACGCGCGAACGAACTGCGCAAACATCTGATCATAACGCGCGGCGAGCTCACGCCGCGGTTCGTAGACCGCCGCCACCGGGATGCTCGCTTCAATGTCCTCGAGCGCAAGCTCGCCGAGCCGGTGAAAGCCGAGCAGCGCCAGGCCGCGGCTGGCCGCGTACTCCGGGTCACGCAGTTGCTCCACGGGAAGCTGAAGAACATCGGCGAAGATCTGCGACCAGGCTGACGAGAGCGCGCCGCCGCCATAGAACTTGAGCCGGGAGATGTCTCGTTTGGCGAATTGCGCGACGCGTTCCTGCACCCAACGAAGATTGAACGCTACCCCCTCGAGCACCGCCCGCCCGAGATGCTCGCGGGTCGTCTGCAGCGAAAGGTTCAAGAAGCCGCCTCGCACCTGACCGTCTTCGGCTGGCGTCACCGAACCGGTCAACCATGGAAGAAAGAGCACCCCGCCACTGCCCGGCTCGATCGGTGCGATCGCGCGCTCCAACGCACTGAACCGATCGACGAGGCTGTGATCCCCGAAGCTGTCGCTAGCGAAGACGAGCCGTTCGAGGAAGTACTCGAGGGCGCCGCCGCCGATGCCGCCCTCCGCCATGACGAAGTAGCGGCCAGGGATCGGCGACGGCATGCTGACCAGAGAGTTGCGAATGTCGGTCTTTTTGAAGTCGACATGGGTGACGCACACTCCGGTCGTACCGATGGAGATCCCCGCGTGGTCGCCAGCGAAGGCGGACGCGCCGACCCCGCCAGCCTGGGTGTCATTGATCGCAGGGAACACGAGCGTGTCGTTCGCAAGCCCGAGGTGCTCAGCGATCTCGGGGAGCACCGGCCCGAGCGGCTCATCGACTGGCACAAGCTCCGGCAGCTTCTCCGCGTCGAGGCCGGACCACTTCAGGAGGGTGGGGTGGTAAACCGGATCCGGACGCCGGTTGTCGGTTAGCAGCATGAGGAAGCTGGAGCATTGGTTCGCCACCGGCCGCCCGCAGAGCCGCATCGCGATGTAGTCCATCGGCTCGAGGAACGTTGCGGTCCGCTCGTAGACTTCCGGGCGCGCGAGCTTGAGCCAGCGCATGTGGGCGAGGGAATCGGCCCCGGAGTCGAGCGGGGGGATCCCGTGGATCTGTAGCCACCGCCCCATCTGGAGGAGGTTTGGCTTCATGCGCTTCCCGCCTGGCAACTTCGCGAGTCGAGCGGGTGCACCACGCTTGTCCATCCAGACCACCATGTTGGCGGTGGGGCGGCCGTCTGTGCCCACCGGCACGATC
>CALJYC010000138.1 GCA_937984275.1 uncultured bacterium
CTAACGAACGAGTCGATCGAAAGCGGGCATCCCGGTTTGCTGGTGATCCCGGAAGTCGAGCAACCGGCTCGACCTGCAGGCCAGCAGGAACAATACGAGAACTTCGAAGACGACTCTCAGTGGAGCAGCGTCTACTGATTCAGTCGATGCCGACTGCGCTTCGCACTCGCTGAATCGTGCCGTGCGCGATCTGGCGCGCTTGGTCGGCACCCGCGTGGAGGATCGCGTCGAGCTCTTTCTCGTCCGCACGAATCGATAGATAAGCTTCTCGCTTGGGGCCGATCTCCGCTTCGATGGCCTGAAAGAGATCTTCCTTTGCGTGACCCCACCCGTAACCTCCCGCAGCGAGCTTTTGCTTCATTTCGGGTGCCTGGTCGGGAGCGATCAACGTGTAGAGCTCGTAGACCGTGGACCCTTCGGCAGCCTTGGGCTCTTCCAGGCTCTCGGAGGTCGTCTTGATGCCCATGATCACCTTGCGGAGCTTCTTCGGCGACTCGAACAGCGGGATCCCATTGCCTTTGCTCTTGCTCATCTTCTCGCCATCGGTGCCGGGGACGAGCGGGGCTTCGCTGATCAACGCCTCGGGTACGACCAGGGTGCCCTCACCGTAGACGTGGTTGAGCCGCATCGCGACGTCACGTGTAAGCTCGAGGTGCTGCTTTTGGTCTTTACCGATCGGCACGACGTCGGTGTCGTAGAGCAGAATGTCGGCCGCCATGAGCGCCGGGTAGTTGAAGATGCCCGCGTTGGGTGACTCTCCGCGCGCTAGCGCGTCTTTGTACGCATGACCGCGTTCGAGCTGACCGGTCGCGAGAAGACAGCCCAAGACCCAGGTGAGCTCGAACACCTCGGGAACATCCGACTGCCTGTAGAGCAGCGTTCGCTCGGGATCGAGGCCGCACGCGAGCCACGTGGCCGCCACGTCACGAATGTAACCGCGCAACGCGTCCGCGTCGCGAACCGACGTGACGGCGTGATAGTCAGCGATGAAATAGAGCGTGCGGTAGTGGTCGACCAGCGACAGAGCGGGTCGAATCGCGCCCAAGTAGTTGCCCAGGTGAGGCAGGTGCGTGGGCTTGATGCCGGTGAGAGAGGTCTGCACGGGGCGTGAGATTGTCCCATGTGGACAGGCACGGCAACCGGGGTAAGGTGGGACGCTCCAAAAGAGGAAACATGACAACTCGTCCGTTCAAAGTTTTGGGAATCCAACAGGTCGCCGTCGGCGCCCCGGACAAGAGCGCCCTTCGTCGCCTGTGGGTCGACACACTGGGTCTCGCGCCACACGGGAACTTCAAGAGCGAGAAAGAAAACGTCGACGAGGACATCGTGACGATGGGCGCCGGGCCTTTCACGGTCGAGGTCGACCTGATGCAGCCCATCGACCCTGAAAAGAAGCCCCGGGTCGACACGCCACCGCTCAATCACATCGGTCTATGGGTCGACGACATCGACGCAGCGGTACAGTGGCTGGGCGATCAGGGCGTACGGTTCACCCCTGGCGGGGTCCGTGCGGGCGCCGCAGGCCACCGCGTGTGCTTCATCCACCCCAAGGGCAATGAGGCGGCCCCAATCGGCGGCGAAGGCGTGCTGATCGAGCTGGTCGAGGCACCTGCAGAGGTGCGCGACGCGTTCGAGAAGATCAGTCTCGCTTCCAAGCAAGCTTGAGGTCCGACACTTCGATGTCCGACTTTCTCGGACGGACGATCACCTCTTCGACCTCGGGCGGGTCGAGCTCCCCGTCGGCCTGAAGGGCACGGACCTCTTCTTCGAGCTCGATCTCGAGCGCCCGGTGCGCTTCTTCGAGATCTCGCACCTCGTCCTCCGCACGACGCACGTCTTCTCGCTCGCGAGCAACCCGGCCAGCTCCACGCGCCGCGGTCGTGGCACTCCGCATGCCGCGTCCCCCGAAGATCGCGCCTAGGACGGTAGCGCCCATCGAGATCCCGGTCTGTAGCTTCTGCTGGTCGTACTGGCTCTGCTCACGCTCGACCCGGGTTTCCCCACGGCGAATCCGTTCTGCCATCCGCTCTGCCTTCTTGGCGTACCGCTCACGAAGCTTGTCGATTGCAGCATCGCGCTTCTCGCGCCTTGCGAGCTGCGCTCTTGCCGAGAAATCGGCCTTGCTCTCGTCCGGCTTCGACTGAAGCTTCAACGCTCTGCAACGCCACAGTGTCTTCGGACGATTCTGATAGAGATGCGTCTTGATCTGCTTGCCATAGCTGCGGAAGCGCGCCTTGCCGACCGAGCCCGAAGGTGGCGTCACGAAATCAGCGTCGTCTGGGGCATCATGGTCGAGGTCGAGGTCCTCCGGCCCGAAAAGCCCCGCCGATTCCCAGGACAACTCCTCGTCGAGGGGCGCGAGGATCACGTGCTCTTCCCAGGTGTCGAGGCCCTGAGACGCCCGCGTGTAGTGGAGGGAAACCGTGGCCACCAAATGCGGGCGATAGGTCCCGGAACCTTCGCTCAGGAACGCTTCCTCGATACCGGCAGGCAGAACCGGCCGCGTTCCCCGGGAAGAGGTCGCTCCGCCCTTCGGTTTGGTTTCGTGCGGCGCATCCGGCGCCGCGCGATCGGCGGTTGGGGTCAAGAGCTTGATCTGCTGTCGCGTAAGTGGCCCGCGCAGGTACGACATGGCCCACCGTGTATGGAACAGAACGGGTCCGTCGTCGTGGGCGTTCTGCAACACAAACACGCGACTGCGAAGCCCCGCGAGTAGGCGTTCAATCTCCCCGCGATCGAGGGAGCTGCCTGCGGCAGACGCCGAGCCTTCGAGCCCGTCGACGACGCGCGCTGCGTCGCGCTCGGTTTGGAGCCGTCCCAGGAACCACGTGCCGCAGTTCGACAATGCCTTGTAGTCGAGGTCGACGGGGTTTTGGGTCGCGAGAACGACGCCGAGCCCATAGGCGCGGGCCTGCTTGAGGAGGGTGAGCAACGGCCTCTTCGAAGGTGGCTCTGCGACCGGCGGAAGAAACCCGAAGACCTCGTCCATATACAGGATCGCACGAAGGCTCGACGTTCCGGACTGAGTGCGCACCCAGGACACGACTCGGCTGAGCAGTGTGCTCACGAAGAACATGCGCTCGGCCTCGCTCAGGTGCGCGATCGACAGAATGGTGATTCGGGGCTTGCCGTCCTCCGTCCAAAGCAAGTGTTGAATGTCTAGCGGCTCACCCTCCAACCACGCGGCAAACCCAGGGGACGCCAAGACCCCGTTTAGACGCATCGCCAGCTTCTGCCGATCGGAGGCCGGATAGAACGTCTCCAAACCCATGACGCCAACCCGCTCGAATGGAGGGTTGGAAATCCCGCGGATGAGATCCCCAAGCTCGAGGGCTTCGCCCTGAGACCACGCGTGGGAAAGCAGATTGGACAGCAGGATGTGCTCCTTGCTGTTGACCGGATCAGGGTCGATCCCCACCAGCGCGAGGAGACCGGAGACGGCACCCATGATCTCGTCGCGGCCCTGATCGTCGTCGGCCTCACCGCTCGGGGGGTCGAACGACTCCAGCACGCGAAGCGGTCGGCCCGCAGAGCTTCCCGGTGTGTAAATGCCGATGTCGACGGCATCCTTGAAGCGCGCAATTCGCGCGCCGTCCTGCCCCCACTTGGCAAGGCCCTCGCGCCAAAGAGAGGACACCGCTTCGGCTTGCGCCGCCACCGAGCGACCCTTTCGCTCGGCTTCCGCAGGGTCGATCCAGGGCTCGAAGTCGGTCGGCCGCAGCTCGGGAAAGGTGAGTAAGAGGTTCCCGAGGTCACCCTTGGGATCGATGCACAAGGCGGGGATGCCATCGATGGCCGCTTCTTCGAGCAGAGTGAGACAGAGGCCGGTCTTGCCGCTTCCAGTCATCCCAACGCACATGGCGTGCGTGGTGAGGTCCTTCGAGTCGTAGAGAACTGGAATCTCGTTGGGCTCACCGCGGTCTGGGTCGAAGTGCCTTCCCAGGTAGAGCTTCCCAAGCTTCTCGAAGTCGATCACGGCTTCGGCTCGCTGGTCCTCTCCTGAGCAAGAAGCAGCTTTCGGGCCATTTCGTACTCGAAGAAGCTCACCATCTTCGTGTCGAGAACACGTTGGAACTGATCACGCGCCCCGTGGCGATCGCCAGCAATGAAGAGGCGTGAGCCCTCGTAGTAGAGAGCCTCTGTCTCCTCGCCGAGACTCGAGGCGACACTGATGAGCCCCGCGTAGTCGAGGTCGCCGGCGCCGAAGCTCGCAAGTTTGCCCCACCAATTGGAGCTCCCGCCGAGGCGCCGGAGAAGATCGGTGTGGTCCTCGGCCGGCGGTTGACCCGCACGAGCGGTGATGAGCTGAATCCACAGCGTGAAGTAGACCTTCCACTCGGGCGGCAAGGTGAGCTGCAACTGGGACCTACGCCAGACAGAAGACGCGAGCTCGAAGTCGGGCGGGGCCGACACGAGATGCGCAAGGATGCTCGCATACACGTCGCGCCACTGCGGCGCATGGGACATCGCGTTTTCGAACGCATCAACCGCCTCTTCGTGACGGCCTAGGTTGTCGAGAAGAACTCCACGCCGCAGCTCGACCAGCGCAGCGGTAGGTCCGTCGACCTGGTCGCGTGCTTCGGTCCACGCCCTGAGCGCGGCCTTGTAATGAGCGGTCATCTCGCGGCCTTTGCCCTGGGTGCGGGCGGTGTTGCCCAAGTTCTCGAGGATGTCGGCGCGCTGAAGGTCGTCGGCAAGCGAGTCGGAAGGCGCGAGCGCCAGCGCGCGACGGTACCTTTGCTCTGCTTCGTCAGGACGACCCGTGCGCTCGAGCAATAATCCAAGCTGCGACAAGGCGCCCGGGTTCTCGTCTTTTTCGAGGCTCTTCTCGAAGCGCTCTTGGGCCTCGTCGGCGTGGCCGGCGTTCATCTCCAGCATACCGATCAAGAACTCGAGCTCATTGGGCGCGATCGGTGGCTCGGAATCCTGCCACCGCGCCTGTCGTTCAGCGAGAATCGTCTCGGCACCGCGCGCAAGGGCGCTCGATCGCTCGGGGTGCGGGTCCGCCAGCCGGGTCTTGATGAACTCGTCGAGCTGGCCAAGCGCCTCGTCGTAGAGCTCCATCATTTCGGGTGCCAGCTCGATCGCGATCACGTACCAGGCGGTTGCATCCGCGAACTGCTCCGAATCGGCTGCCACGCGAGCCATGCAGGTCGGAAACCGATGGTCCTGAGGGAACCGGACGAGCGCCGACCTGCACAGGCCTGCCGCAACGTCGGCCCGCGCCACCCGATACCCTTCGACGAGCTCGAAGGTCGCTGCCGCGCCGGTCTCATCGGAGCTCCGGGCCGCTCGCATCAGGTCGAGCAGCCGAAGCTGAAGCTCGCCTCCAGCGCCCATCGACTCGACCTTCGTGATGGCCGACTTGATGTCGCCGTGCGCCAGGTAGACCGCTGCAACGTTCAACGGTGCCAGCCTGAGCTGACGCTCGCCGCCAATGCCGAGGCGGTGGCGATCTTCGGCTGTCTCGGCAGAGACCGCGTCGCGCCCAGCGATGTGCAATCCAGCGAGCGTGTCGAGAACTTCGGGAGCCGGGGTCAAGTCCGCGTGGTCGCTCCAAACCGAAATGAGGCCAGCGTATTGCTCGGAGACCGTGTCGAGGTTTGCGCGCGCTTCGCGTCCCCACGTCGCGACAGCGTCGTAGCGACGCTGGTAGAGCGCGTCCCCAGTCAGGCGTTCGAGCATGAAGTTGGCGGCGAGAACGTATCCCTCGTCACCTAGGCTTCCGCCTCGATCGGCGATGTGCTTTGCGATCGGCTCGACGTACTTCGGAAGAACACCTGCCGCGTAATCGGACGGAGAGAGCAACATCGTGAGGCGGCTGACCTCGAACACGACACCTTCGTAGTCTCCGACGTCAGCAAGGCTCTGCGCCTGGGAAAGCACCGACGCGATCAAGCGGTCGCGCAACGCCAGGCGTTCCGGATGGTCGAGAGGCATCCGCAGGAAGCGTCTCGCCTCATCGGGATACTCCGCTTGAGGGATGGGCTCTGCGGTCTGAACGCGGGCGCCGGTGGTGGTCGATTTGGAGTGGGCACACGCAACCGTGAGGCTCAGCAACCCAAGAATGAACAGGAAACGGATCCTCATGCTGCCCAGCCGCTATAGCAGGGTCCGCCGATCAGCACAGGCTCATATCTTGCCCGGTCCCTAGGGGAACGTGTCAGGCTACGCGTTGTCGTGGGCGGATATCTGCAAGCTCTGGTCATCGCGCTGGCGGTCCCGGTCCTGAATCACCTGTTTATGGGCCTCGCTGGTTTTCTGCAGCTGAGAAGCTTTTCGGCGACCTGGGGCGAAGCAATTCGGGCCGCGGCCCAGGCGCCGCTCAACTACGCGCTGGTACAGGCTGCGAGCGTCGGGGTCATTTTCATCGTCGCGTTTCCACACAGACGCCGTGAGGACGGGCTCCTGGAATCCGTGCAGGTGCGTCCGCTGATCGGAGGAATCGTCGCCCTGTGCTTCGTCGCCGGGGCGTTCATGCAGCTACCGCTCGCGGAGCTCGGAAACCTCGTTCAAGAGGTTTGGCCTGTTAGCTTCGACGAGCTGGCTCGGCGTCATAGGCTCATCAACCCGACGACCTGGTGGGGTGGGGTCTCCGCGCTCCTTGCGCTCGTCCTGGTCGCACCGGTCACCGAGGAGCTGCTGTTTCGAGGTTGGTTGCTTCAAGACCTGAAAGAGCGTTACGGAGCACGTCGCGCGTTGGTCTGGAGCTCGGTGCTATTCGGGTTGGCGCACGTTGAGCCGGCAGCTGTTCTTTACGCGACGCTCGGAGGCCTCGTGCTCGGAGCGGTTGCCCTGCGGACGAAATCCACGTTGGCCAGCATCGCAATGCACGCCGGAGTCAACGCCATTCCGTTGTTGCTGCCTGCAACGCTGGTTCGCATCGAAGGGTTCAATACACTGAGCCACCGTGTCGAGCACATCAGTTGGTCGCTGTTGCTACTCGCCGTCGCGGGGGCATCGGTGGCGCTACTGATCGTGTGGAGGTCGACAGCCGACGACGGGTGAGCCAATCGCGAGGCCCTAGACGCGTTCTACGTCTAGGACGCCCTTTAGTTTGGCGACGCCTCGCATGATCTCCCGCAGGCGATCGATGTCGCCGACTCGGAAGTGGAACATGTTTTCTGCGCGACCGTCTCGCGACAGGCACGATGCTTCGCTGATGCTGATGCCGTTGGCGGAGAACACGGAGGACACCGAAGCGAGGATTCCGGCCCGGTCGTCGGTCATGACGCGCAATGAAACGGGAAGATCGACATCGACGTCGTCGGCCCAGCTGACCTGGACGCGGCGCTCGGGATCGAGCTCCAACACGCGCGGGCACCCTCGTCGATGCACCGAAACGCCGCGACCGCGGGTGATCCAGCCGGTCACGGGATCGCCCGGGACAGGATTGCAGCATTGGGCAAACCGCACGAGCATGTTGTCCATGCCTTGAATGCGGATGCCGGTGCCGTCGACATCGCCGGCGACCCGCCGGACGGTCCGCTCCAGGAATCCTGGACGCAGGCTGTCACGCTCGGTGTCTTCGCTCGGAACGACCTCTTCCATAACCGTCGGAAGCGCGAGCTTGCCGATGCCGATGCGCGCATAAAGCTCTTCTTCCGTGCCAGCGTGGAACCGCGAGAGGACTTCCTTGGCGCGCTTGCTCTTCAAGAACCGTGAAAGCGACATGTCGTTCTTTCGCAGCTCTTTTTCGAGCAGCTCTTTGCCGAGCTTCACCGCATACTTCCGCTCTTCGGTCCGAAGGTAGGTACGTATGCGTCCGCGGGCGCGGCTGGTGATGACGAACTCCAGCCAGTCCTTGCTCGGGTGATGGTTCTTGCTGCTGATGATTTCGACGACATCGCCGTTCTGAAGCTTGTGGCGCAATGGGACGATCGCACCGTTGACACGAGCGCCGGAGCATCGATGGCCGACCTCGGAATGAACCGCGTAGGCGAAGTCTACCGGCGTTGCGCCGCGCGGGAGAGTCTTGACGTCTCCCTTGGGCGTGAAGACGTACACATCCTCGGGGAAGAGGTCGACCTTCACGCTCTCGTAGAACTCTTCGGGGTCGGCAACGTCTTTTTGGAACTCCAAGAGTTGACGAAGCCAGACGAAGCGCGCCGCGTCCTTGGGATCGATTCCTCCTGTATGCTCTTTGTACTGCCAGTGCGCGGCGATGCCGTAGTCAGCGGTCCGGTGCATCTCGTGCGTGCGAATCTGAATCTCCACGCGGCGGTTTGCCGGCCCGATGACCGTCGTGTGAAGCGACTGGTACATATTGGACTTCGGAAGCGCGATGTAGTCCTTGAAGCGCCCCGGCACGGGGGTCCAGTCCGAATGAATGACGCCGAGCGCGGCGTAGCAATCAGCAACACTCTCGGTAATGACCCGGAACGCAACGAAATCGTGCACCTGCTCGAATCCAATGCCGCTCGACTTCATCTTGCGATGAAGCGAATAGAGATGCTTGCGGCGCCCGCTGATCTGCACCGAGAAGCCGCGGGTCAGCAACATCTTCTTCAGCTTGGAGGTTACCTCCGCGATGTAGTTGTCGGTGTTCTTGGCGATTGCCCGGACCTGCTCGTCCAAGACGGCGTAGGCCTCCGGCTCGAGGTGCTTGAAGCTCAAGTCTTCGAGCTCGGCTTTGAGCCATTGAATCCCCAGACGCCCAGCAAGCGGCGCGTAGATCTCCAGCGTCTCCCTGGCGATCCTCTCCTGCGAGGACGTCGACATGTGCTCGAGCGTCCGCATATTGTCGAGACGGTCTGCGAGCTTGACCAGGAGCACACGGATGTCACGCGCCATCGCGACGAGCATCTTACGGAAGCTCTCCGCTTGCCGATCTTCACGCGACGCGAAGTTGACCTTACCGAGCTTGGTCACGCCGTCGACGAGGAAGGCGACCTCTTCACCAAACACAGTCTCGATCTCGGGGAGGCTGACTTCGCAATCCTCGACGACATCGTGAAGCAACGCAGCACACACGCTCGACGCATCGAGCCGCATGTCCGCGATGATGTCCGCCACGGAAACCGGATGGATGAAGTACTCATCACCCGACTTGCGCATCTGCCCGTCGTGCATGCGCGAGGCATAGACGTAGGCCTTGTTGATTAGATCGGTATCCGCTCGGGGATGGTATCCCTTCACCTTTTCAAGAATATTGGTGAGGCGGACCATGGCGGCGCACTAACAGG
>CALJYC010000139.1 GCA_937984275.1 uncultured bacterium
CGCCAGCTGCGCAGACGCGAGAACGAGCTTGCCACCGAGGTGGCTGCGTTGCTGGAGGTACACCCAGAAGTTCGGATGAGAGACCCGAGGTTGACGGCCTACGTCCTCGTGCAGAGCGTGGACGCTTTGATCCACAACTTCATCTTGCATCCGCCGGAAGGCATCGATGCAGAGTCGCTCACCGGTGAAACGGTCAGGATGCTCTACTTGCATCTTGCCGCCTGAACGGGAGGGGCAAAGTCGCCGTGGGCGACGCGAAGCGCCGACTTTACGGGGTGACGACGTTGAACGTTCCGTCCGGTTTGTCGAAGAGACGGAAGAAGCCAACCAAATCCAGCCGGCTCCCTTCGATCCTCAAGTCGTCATTGAATAGTGTGTCCTTGATGCCAACTCGGCCTGTCACCATCCGAAGATAGATGTCGTGGGTGATTCTTAGGGTCACGTTGGCATCGGGGCTTGGATCGCGCTTGTAGTGACGCAATACTGAGTTCTTCACTTCGAGCACGTAGCTCTCGTCGAGGTCGGTGAAGACCAGGTTCACGATCATTTCCTTCCCCTCCGCCTTCGGCGCGTTTAGATGGGCGGCCATCGCGTCGAGGAAGCGCTCGAGCGGCGCGTGCTTGATCATGCCGATCGCGGACGCCAGATCGACGCCTTCGGTCGGGCCTCCGTGGCGAAGCTCGAAGGCGCCCGTGAGGTAGATGTCGCGCCAGGGTCCGGACTCAGCCTGGTATCCGAGCTGGTCGTAGGCCCGAGCAAGCAAGTCCCGCGCATCTTGGTTATCGGGGTCGGCAAACACGAGGTGGTTCACGACCTCCGCCACCCAGCGGTACTCGCCCTTGTCGTACGCGGCTTGCGCGTTCTTCAGTAAGTTGGTGGGGCCTCCGGCCAGCTCGACGTACTTCGCGCCGGCCTCGAGCGGTGGAAGAGGGTCGAGATTGGCTGGGTTGCCGTCGTACCACCCAAAGTAGCGTTGGTAGACCGCCTTCGCGTTGTGTTTGAGCGTGCCGTAGTAGCCGCGGTTCGGAAACGACGTTCGAAGCGACTCAGGAAGCTCCAGCTGCTCGGCGATCTCACCCGGGGTGTAGCCGTGGAGCGCGAGACGCAGCGCCTGGTCGTTGATGTACTTGTATGTGTCCCGCTGCTTCTCGAGGAAGCCAATGACGCGTTCGTTGCCCCAGACCGGCCAATGATGGCTCCCGAAATAGACCTCGGCGTCGCCGAAGAGCGCGATGATCTCGTCGATGTAGCCGCTCCACTTGAGGGCATCACGAACTTTGGCGCCGCGTAGCGTATAGAGGTTGTGCATGTTGTGTGACACGACCTCGGCGCCGCAGAAGGTCTTCAGGTCGGGCAGGTAGAACGTCAGCTCCGAAGGCGCCTCGGAGCCCGGGGCGTTCTGGAACACGAACTTCACCCCGTCGATCGTCAGTTCCGTGGTCGTCTTGGTGATCGTTTCGGTCGGCTGGAGAATGCCGAAAGTCCCGCGCGCCGGTCCTTTGCCAAGCCCGGAGCCCACGTGGCCCCGCTCGGTGCGAGGCAGTCGTAGTCCAAACATGTAGAGCGCCCGACGCGACATCGTCACACCAGCGACGATGTTTTCACTGGTCGCCTCGTCGATGAAGAACTCCGGTGCGATGATCGGCACCTTCCGCTCTTCGGCTTCTTCGGGCGTCAGTATCCCAAGCACTCCGCCGAAGTGATCGATGTGGCTATGCGTGAAGATGACGGCGGACACTGGTTTGTCCCCGAGATGCTGGCGCGCGAAGGCGATTGCGTCGCGCGCTGTTTCTTCTGCCGTTAGTGGGTCGACGACGATCCACCCGGTCTCCCCTTCGATTAGCGACATGTTGGCAAGGTCATACCCGCGCAGCTGGTACACACCCTTCGTGACCTCGAACAAGCCGTGAATGTTGTTCAGCCGCGCTTGCCGCCACAGGCTCGGGTTCACACTCGCGGGCGGGTCGCCGTCGATGAATCCATACGTGGTCATGTCCCAGATGGGCGTGCCCTCCGCACCGGCCACGCGAAGCTCCGCGTCACTGGCGATCAATCCACGCTTGGCGTCCTCGAAGTCCTGCTGATCGCCTAGCGGCAGACTCTGCGCGACGCTTGCGTTGAGCGCGGCCGTCCGTGCTGACGGCGCGGTGTTGCCCGCCACGTCCGGCGGCAGGTCCGTACCAGTAAAAGTGGGCGCCGCTTTCTTCTTCCCGCACCCGCTCAGTGCCAAGGCGAGAATCAACGTCGCTGGGATCAGTTGGTGCATGGTCCTTGCCCTCCGGAGGGCCGCGAGCTTACGTGAACCCGTCGACCGATGGAACGGCTAACCGCACTCGGCTACGGCTCCACGAGCACGTGCTCCCCGATGTCGTCGCCCAGGATCTCCCAACGGCTGGAGTCTCGGCTTCGATTGGGGCCAAACGAGTACACGAAGACCACGCGGCGGCCCTCATCCTTGTCGCATCGATCGCGAATCCAATAGGGCGAATTCCAAGGGTCCAAGAAGAACTCAGCGCGCGCCTCGGGGAGCCCGCGATTCACCAAGCCCGTGAACGAGCCCTCCGTGAGTGGGCGCGCGCGCTTCTTTTTCTCGACGAAGGTGTAGACGCGCTTGTGGAAACCACACTTGGTGATCGTTGTCGTACCCCGTGCATCTGCAATCTCGATGAGGTCGTTCTTCAGGGCTTCGGTTTCAGTCCTCGCGAGCTCGAGGTTCGCGGGTTCACCGTTTTGCCGGTTCTGGGACCACCACGCGGTTGAAAACGCGAGCGCCACAACGAGCGTGACCAGGGCTGCCGCCCATGTGGGCGCGCCGCGGCCACGCTCCTTTGAAAACCCTTGGGCGTTTGCGATGGCGGCGAACAGGAACCCGAACCCCATCGCACACTCGATGACCTCACCGGTGAACTTCCAGGGATACCAGAAGTGGATCCAGAACATTGCGAACATCGACGGCGCGAGCTCGATTGGGGGAGGCACGACCACGAGTCGGTCGAACAGCCGGCGCATGAAAGGGAGCAACGCCAGCAGTGGCAACAAGACCCCATACCCGAAGATGATGCCCCGAAACACGAGCAAGCGGAGGTCGGTGCTTGCGATGTTGTGCAAGTTGAGCTCCTGCTGGTAGTTCTGCGCCAAGAAGTAGTCGGGAGGCCGGTGTCCGAAGACACGTTGCCCCCACGAGATTTCCTCCATCGCAACGAACACGCAGAACAACGCAAGTCCGGCCAGGAACCAGGGGAGGGCGCCGGTCGTTCGCCGTTGACGCCAGGCTGCCACGGCAAAGACACCCCCGGCGACGAGGAAGCTCCAAAACGATGCCCATTCGAGGGCTTGGTCTTCTTGGACGCTTCGGTAGTAGACCTCCGGGTAGCTGGCCTCGATCCACGCAAATGCGCCGAGGAAGCCCAGAAGGAGCAGGTTGGCAACGAGAGCCCGCCTTACTGATACGCTCGAGACTACCGACACCAATGCTCTATAACCTTAGCGCATGAATGGGCTACACGGAATCGCCACGCTGTGAGAACCTTCGGTTCCGATAATCGTGCAGGAACACTTCTTCAATCGTTACGTCGAGCTCGACCCGTTTCTGGACGTCGCACAGGCTCGTTCACTCGTGCAGCTATGCCAGGACTTTGGAAGCTACGGCATGTACTCGGAGGAGGGCCTCAACGATGGCATCGGCGAAGGGTTACCGCAGCGCTTCGATGCCGCGTTCAACTTCGTTCGCACTGGCGGCAGGCTGGGGCGCCGAGACACCGACCTCGGAACGCTCGTCGCTCGGACCAACTACTTCCGCGAGACGTACGCGTACGGTGATCAAATCTTCGCCCCGGGCATCGAACCCCTCTACCGGAACGAGCGGCTCATCGACGCAGCGAAGCAGATCTTCGACCGTCCCATCATTGAGCCGGCGATCGTTTACGCAAACATCCTACTCCCGGGGCAAGAGCTTGCCGTCCACACCGACGTCCCCGAGTTCCGTGGCCTGAATCGCAAGCTCCACCCGCAGTGGCTCATCGTCGTGGCGCACCACTCGGGCCTATTCGATGAGTACCGAATGCCCATTGCGACCTCGGTGTCGTGGTATCAGGACACGAATGGCGGCGAATTCGCGTTCTACCCAGATGGCATCGCTGGCGCCGCGCGAGCTCACGACGTCCACTTCAACACCGCTGTCATCATGGATACCGATAGCATCTTTCACGGCGTCGACCGCGTCGCCGAATCCGACCGACCGGTTCCGATTCTGCGGCCACGCATGCGCGTATACGCCGAGGGCGACGGCCGATGGGTGGTGCGCGACGGCGACGAGGAGGTTGGTCGCTATGGATGGGATGACATGCGCTTCTCCATCTCGTGGAAGGCGTATTGCTTTCGAGACGAAGCCGAGCGCAACACGTGGCGAACCCATGAGAAGGACTTGGACACCGACATCGTACTCGACACCCTCTGTGCCGACCTTCGCGGGCGTGAACGCATCGGAGCCGAGCGTCCACCCAATCGCGAGCTTGCCGAGATTTTGGTCGACGAATACGTGAAGGTCCCGCCGCCCGTTGGCAAGCCCTAGAGATCTGGTACACCTACGTAGAGATGGGTTTTTACGACCGCTACATCCTTCCGCCCCTCATCAATCTGGCTTGTTCGTCCAAGCCGAACATGAAGCAAAGGGAGAAGATCGTTCCGCTCGCCGAGGGGGAGGTTCTCGAGATTGGCGTGGGGAGTGGCTTGAACCTTTCATTCTACGACACCGACAAGGTCCGAAAGGTCTGGGGCCTCGAGCCTTCCGAAGGGATGCGTAAGCTCGCGCGCAAGAAACTCGTCGGCTCGCAACTGGAGGTCGAGATGATCGACCTCCCGGGAGAGGAAATTCCGCTCGATGCCAATAGCGTCGATACGGTGGTGGTGACGTACACCCTGTGCACAATCCCCGATGCGAGGCGTGCGCTTCAAGGAATGCAACGCGTCCTCCGCCCGGGAGGCAAGCTCCTGTTCTGTGAGCACGGCGTTGCGCCGGATCACGGCGTTCGACGGTGGCAAGACCGGCTCAATCCGACCTGGCATCGGTTTTCGGGGGGCTGCAACATCAACCGCGACATCCCCAACCTTCTCGAGTCCTCCGGCTTCCGCATCGTCGTCGACGAGCGAATGTACATCCCGGGGGTCAAGCTCCTTTCGTACAACTACTGGGGCAGCGCGGTCGGCGACTGAGGGGCGTTCCCTGAGCGCGATTGATCCGCTATGATGATCGGTAGTGGGGAAGGGGCTCGCATTGGTGTGCTTAGCCGCGGGTGTCGCAGTTTGCGCCGCCACGCTCGGCTTCGTTCCCGCTGACTATCTCGTGTTCGACGCGCCCCGCTCGGTCGTCTTGGGCGTCGGTGCGGTGTTCATCCTCGCCGGCTTCATGTTGTTGGCACGCGATCACCGGGCGAGTGATTCAATCGCATCGATCCTCCTCCTGATCCTCGCGGGCCTTGCTGGCTGGGTCACCTTCTACGCGCCCGAAGGGACGGTCCAGCGCTTCTTCCCGTTCATTCCCGCTGACGTCAACGACGCGCTCGGGCGCCTTCTGTTTGGTCTTGGCGCCGTTGCGTGCGTCGGCATGGCGGCGTGGGCGCTCCGTCGCTTGTTTCGATGAGAGACCCCGATTCGCGTCGGTGGTGGGCGATGCGCGGCTCTAAAACACGAAAGAGCCCGATTGAGGATCCCATCGAAACCCGGTACCTTGGCGCGGCCCAATCGAGCGCCGCAACGCTCTGCTGTTCCTCTTCCGAACGCCGAGTAGAACGCCGCTTACGATCGTTCCGATCGCCCCTGCTCCGGTCAACGTGATCCCGACGGTCAGGTGGGCGTAACCCGCGCTACTGCATAACAGTTCGCTAACTCCCGATTGGCACCGCGGGATCGCGACGCCCAGGAAGATCCAGCCCAAACCGAATAGGGCGGCGCTCCCAATGAGCCCATTGCGGGCCCTTCGGATCCGAGATTCGGCATCGGTGAGTCGGTATCGATCGAATGACGCGGGCGGGAGGCGCCGGCCCCCTTCGGTCAGGTGCCGGAGGGTCTGGAGCTCGAGCTTCTTCTTTTGCCCACTACGGACCCCGTAGATGATGCTGGTCGCAATCACAGACACGGTGCCAAAAACGACGAAAGTGGCTCCGATGCCCCACGTGGCGTCGCCTGTCCTCGTGCAGAGCGCGACATCGTTGATCCATTCGCACTGTGAGATCCCAACACCCAGAAAGATCCAACCAAAGGCAAGGACTCCGCTGCTGAGCAGGAACCAGTTGCGCGTCCGAAGAACCCCGTCTTCGGCCAGACGCAGCTCAGAGGGATCGAATTTGAGAGTTGGCGGCGCGGAGCCACGGGGTTCGGTAACCACGAACGGCGCGGAGGCCGATGGGGCACCGCCCGCTGCGGGCGTCTCGGACTCAACTTCCGGCACACTCTGCGCGGCCGCCCGCTCCTCAATGGCCAAGACCCCCACGAGTATGATCGCGGCTAGCGTGAGCCCCCGTTGCATTCGCCGTCGGCATTTGACTTGCTCATGGTGAATGGAAGCCACGAGTCGGGTTCTGCATTTGGCGTGCCAATCAGGACCCCGCTGATTCCTGCGATCTTGCCGGAAGGTGACCGAAAGTTTTGCGCATTTCCGATCAGGAGGCGCTAAAAATGCGGGCCCTTCCGTGGGATCCGGCGGGGCTCAGCCTCCTTCTGGGGCGTCATTGGCAAACAGCGCCGCGCGTCGTCTACTCGCAGACGATGAGTACCTCGCCGCCTGGTTGCTCCTCGAAGGGAGCCTCTAGAGGGTCGGGTGCTGGATCGCCGTCGAGCAGAAGGCCGCAATTTTCGCATTCGACGTTTACCCACGCGTCGTCGGGGGCGCCAGAGCGGCTTGCCAGCATCCCTTCGACCCAGTCGACGATCGTCGGGACGTTGCCGGTGGTGTCGCTGTACACTTTGTCGTTGCCAAACATCGTGTGCTTCGAACCCGTGCCGAAGTAGTACCGGTAGTTTGAGACGGCCGCGGACGTTTCGACCGACTGCGCTAGAGCGGTTGCACCGAACTGGCAGCTAGCTTCCCACCACACCAGCGCACCAGTCGGGCTCATCTGCAGCATGACGTTGTAGAAGCCGGTCTGGCCACCTTGGCCACCGTCGTACTTCGTCGAGTAGTGCGCCCAATTGGTGTCTGGAGCCCAGGTAGCGACGGCCTCGGTATACGCCGGCATCCCGTCGCCTTC
>CALJYC010000140.1 GCA_937984275.1 uncultured bacterium
AGCTGACGAGCTTCTCCAACTCCCTGATCAGCTCCGCAATGCGCTCGAACGGACACGATTGGTCAACAGGCACCCTAACCTCTTGAAAGCATTGAGTGCACCTAGGGTTTCGTAAACCGTAGGGCTGCGAAGCAGCAGCGCGTAGCGCGGTTCGAATCCAATCGGCGGCCCCGCTTCTCCTCGGCCCCTTTCCGTTGGCTCTTCGCGCCTTATATGCGCGAAGTGAGTCACGAGGCAGAATCGGGGGTGGTGTGAGAGCGGCCTGGTACGAGAAGCAAGGACCACCAAACCGGTCGCTGACCGTAGGCGAGATGCCGGACCCCACGCCGGGACCGGGCGAGGTTCGCATACGCGTGGCGGCCTCGGGGGTGAACCCAGGTGACGTCAAAAAGCGGCAAGACACATTTGGCGTGGGGATGCCCTACCCCCGTGTGATTCCACACAGCGATGGTGCAGGGACGATCGACGAGGTGGGCGACGGAGTCGACGCCAATTGGGTCGGCAAGCGGGTCTGGTGTTTCGGCGCTCAAAGTTATCGACCGTTCGGAACGGCGGCCGGGCTCTGCGTGGTCCCCGTGGCGCTGCTGTCCGAGCTCCCGAGCGAGGCGAGCTTCGAGCAAGGTGCGCTCCTCGGGATTCCGGGCGTCACGGCGCATCGCGCGCTCCACGTCGGGGGCCCTGTCGACGGTCGGACGGTTCTGGTTCAGGGCGGCGCAGGTGCAGTGGGAAGCTGCGCGGTCCGTCTCGCAAGGCGCGGCGGCGCAACCGTAATCGCGACGGTGCAAAGCGACGCGCAGATGGAAGCCGCGAAAGAAGCGGGCGCACACCACGTGACGCGTTCGGGCGAAGACCTGGTCGAGCGAGTCATGGCCCTCGCGCCTGAGGGAGTCGACCACATCGTGGAGGTTGCGTTCGCCGCCAACATCGCAAACGACGAGAAAATGCTCAAGCTCGGCGGCTCGATCGCGTCCTACGCGAGCAACGCGCCCGAGGCGACGCTCCCTTTTTGGTTGCTCGTGTTCAAGAACGTGCGTGTGTACTTCTTGGGCAGCGACGACTTCCCGCTCGAATCGAAACAGGCAGCCGCTGCAGAGTTGACCGCGGTCGTACGAGAGGGGCCGCTCGGTCTACCGGTCGGCGCACGCTTCGCTCTCGATGAAATCGCAGAGGCCCACGAGCACATCGAAGGACGCAAAGGTCCCGGGCGCGTCGTCGTTACGCTCTAGTGCTCGCTAGCGCGCTTCAAGTCCAATCGGTGGCTCTAGGCGATAGTGTGGGGGTACAATGCCAGCGGGCGCGTGGAATGGCTGGTTCTGAGTCATTGCAAGTTGACTATGAGGCGCGGATCGCTGCACCCGTGGATTCGGTGTTCCCCCTCGCCTGTCCGGTCGAAGAGTACAGATGGATTCCAGGTTGGAAATGCGATCTCGTGCATTGTCCCAACCAACGGGTAGAGCAAGGCACGGTCTTCGACGAATACTCCTCCGCACCCTTTCTCGTGGGCAAAGCCTGGGCCAAAAGTACTTGGACCGCGGTGCTCCACGAGCCCAGTCGGCATCGCGTCCACTATGCGATCCAGAACGTAGCTTCTGACAACTTGTACAAGATCGAATTCTCAGACGACGGATCCAACGGAACTTTGGCCCATCTGAATTTTCGATACTCTGCAAGCGGTCCGCTCGGACAGAAGGTCATTCGCAATCGCGGGGAAGCAAAAATCGAGCTGATGCTTCAAATCCTCGGGACCATGCTTCGCTACTACTGCGAAACTGGAAAGCTAGTCCCTCGCGATCGCATCGCGCGATTGACCGCAACCAGCAGCGCACTGACCACAGCCGACCGTTTTCGACTTCTCGTGAACGCGCTTGCGACGGCGCGCAAGCGGGATTCGCTCAGGCAGCGCTATCTCTCCGAGCTCGCCGCCGGGCTACGATGATTCACCTTCATTCTTCACCCTCCCCTCGCACGAAGGTTTCGAGCCGGGCGATTAGGGACTGCCGCTCCTGGCGAAGGGTTTCGATCTCCGAGTCGATCGATTTCAACCGTGCGAAAACGGACGCACCGGTGCACTGCGAAGCCGCTTGCAACGGTTTCGTAAACCGTAGGCCCGGAGTTCGAATCTCCGCGGTGGCTCCGGCGAAAACCAGCACTTCGCGATCGTGCTGGTACTCCAAAACGCCGGCGCTGGTACTTTTGCTGGTACTTGTTTTCGCCTCGCATGTACCAGCACCGTGCGCAAGTGCATGAGCGGAGCGCCGGACGTTGAGACCATCGTCGCTGCAATACGACCACACTCCTGAACCGCCACCCTCTCCGGCCTAAGCTGCATGTGTCACTCGATGCGAGGCGGAGCCTCGGTCAAGAGCGCCAAGAAGCCCAAAAGGACGAACAATGCGGCGGCAATCCCCCGCATCACCTTCATGTTGACTCGATCCGCCAGGGCCTCGCCGAGCCATACGGCAGGGACATTCGCGATCATCATTCCCAGTGTCGTCCCCAGGACGACAGCGACGAGCGACTCGTAGCGCGCCGCCAGAGCGACGGTGGCGAGCTGGGTCTTGTCCCCCATTTCCACCATGAAGAACGCGAAGAGCGTGGTCAGGAACACACCCGTGCCCCGAAGCTTGCGGCCTTCATCGAGCTTGTCGGGCTTCAACGCCCACAAGGCAAAGACGAAGAATGATGCGGCGATCACCCATTTGAGGGTCTCCGGAGACATCAGGCGCGCGAGCCACGCCCCGACATACCCGGCGAGGAAATGGTTGGCGAGCGTCGCGAACAGAATCCCCAGCGCGATCGGCGCCTTGCGCTTGAGCTTTGCGGCGAGGACGAATGACAGCAGCTGGGTCTTGTCGCCCATCTCCGCCAGCGCAACTACTGCAGTCGAAAAGAACAAGGCTTCCAACGACAGCCTCCAGAGAAACGCCGGCGCCCACAGCGCGTGTGAGTCCTATAGCGATGCCGCTCCAGCTGGTCAATGGCCGCCTGAGCTCGCCACCCACCCTTCGCGTTTCGTTGGCAAGGGAAGAGTTCCGCGCTCAATGCCTCGTCGATACTCTCACACAACAACTGGCGAGGGGGCTTTCCTTCGTGCAACACTGATGGATCACCGGGGGGATGTAGAGATGAAGGGACTGTTCTTGCGACTGGTAACCTGTGCGGTGCTGGTAGGGTGTGGCGATTCCGGAAGCGTGGGCGACTCCTGTGAAAGTGAGGCGGATTGCCAGGGTGGCCTCTGCATCACGGGCGGCAGCTTTCCGGACGGCGTCTGCACACCCGCTTGTGACACCAATGGCGACTGCCCGGAGGGGTTCAGCTGTATCTCACGGAGTGGCGGCATCTGCCTGCCGAACTGTGCCGAAGAGCAGGACTGCGAAGACCTGCGGGGCGCCACATGGCAATGCCGGGAAGAGTCGCTGCAGAGCGGCGGGGGCAATCGGCTCGTGTGCATTGGCGATTGACGCGCGTCTCTCGGCCTTCCGCTTTTCGGTCTAATCGCCCCAACCCGGAGCAGTCACCTCTCGGTCGGACACTTCGGACAGCACTGCACGAGCTTCTCCAACTCCGTGATCAGCTCCTCACTGCGTTCGAACGGACACGATTGGTCAACAGGCACCCTAACCTCTTGAAAGCATTGAGTGCACCTACGGTTTCGTAAACCGTAGGGCTGCGGAGCAGCAGCGCTTCGCGCAGTTCGACTCTGATCGATGGCTCTAGTGATGACGGGCAGTGGGCCGTCACGGCAGTTGCGCCAACGAGAAGCGTCCGGCTCGCGACCATTCGCGAGATGCTACTCGTGATACCGAGATGGGTCGATTCATGCCTGCCGACAAGGCACTCCTCTTGCTCTGCACTGCGTTCTCGATTGGAGCGGGGTTGCTTCTGGGTGTCGGCGTCGTTGGTGCGGAGGAGTTGGACGAGGCCCGGC
>CALJYC010000141.1 GCA_937984275.1 uncultured bacterium
GGCGGAACGCGACACGAAGATCAACTGAATCACCGGAGACCGGCACGCGACGGACGTGCTCGCGATCGGGAACCCCGTCGCCACGGCTCCATACGTCGACACACGGCTAGGCGCCGACCCAATCGCTGTGCTGCCCATCGCAAGCCGTTCTCCTGTGTAGAAGTCGACGTACGGAGGCGTGTGTGACGTGCGGAGTATTAACCCTTTGAAAAAGGGGTCTGACCCCTTTTTCGTGGATGTCGGCGTATGGAGGGGTGCGGGAAGTTGGCACTGTTTGGTGTGAGGAGTCGTCCGTAGGGGCTCGGACAAACGCGACATGGGGTGGAGTCGGCGTGTGAGTGACAATCGGTCAGGCAGCAAACCGCTCCGATTGGCGCGAGCTCCGAGGGGCGGCTTGCGTGGCCCAAGCCCCCCAGTGCATCCGGCCACCTTTGCAAGCCGCCCCGTCCGGCGCAGCCCCGTGTCGTGTTTGTCCGAGCCCCGGTGAACCTGTGAGCACGTCCGTCGCCGGCCGTTCTCCGGCATTGCAGCTGACGTTACGGGAGCTCTTCGAGCCAGCTTGGGTCTTCGAACCACTTTTGGCGAAGTGCCGAAAGGATGCCGGTGGCTTCAATTGCTTCGATGTAGTTGTCGATCAGGTTGTAAAAGCGGGCGTCCCTTGCGGAGACCGCAATTCCCATTGGCTCCACCGAGAGAGGCTCGGCGAGAGTGACGAGGCCGGCATCGGGGTTGCGGAGGACTGCGAGAGCACATGCCGGCATGTCGGCGATCATGGCGCTGGCTTTGCCGTCGATGACCATAGCAACCCCCTTCTCGTAGTCATCCACGAGTATGAGCGTGGCCTTGGGCAGGTTCTTCTTAACGAAGGCCTGGCTGGTCGAGTTCTTGAGCGCGACGAAGGTCACGTCCGGCGTGTTGATGTCGTCGACTGTGTCGGCATCCGCGAGTGCTTTGGACGTGGTCACCAGCGACTTGCCCGACAACAGGTACGGACCGACGAAGAGAAAGTCCTTGGTTCGCTCTGGCGTGATGTCGACGCCGGACATCACCATGTCGACCTTGCCCTTCTTGAGCGCGCCGAGCAGCTGGCCGAACGGCTTCTGCACGATCTCTAGCTCGAGTCCAAGCGCGTAAGCGAGCCCGTTCGCGAGGTCGACCTCGAGCCCGATCATCTGGCCGCTCTTGCTCTTCACGTTGAGCGGCGGCTGATTGGCGGACATCCCGACTCGAAGCGTTCCAGTTTTGACCACACGGGTGAGCACCGGCGCCTGGGCGGTAACCGCGGATGAAACGAGCAAAGAGAGGGCGGTCAGTGCGGCGAACGCCATGAGTCGAATGCTGTGGAACATTGAGCTTGCCTTTCTTGGGTAGTGAAACGGGCCGCAGCCTAACCCACCTGCAGGCCCCCGCAATGCCTCAGAAGCCCAAATCGGCGGCCAACCTTGGCCGCACAATCGAGGTCCACAACCGATACCCCGCGGCGGTCATGTGGAGGCCATCCGCTAGGAATAGGTCTCCCCTCGGCTGACCCTGCTCATCGAGCATGGCCTGGCTCACATCGATGAAATGGAGCGCCGGATTGGTCGTCGTACGCGCCTCGATCAACTGATTGGCTCGCTCCATGTCACCCCAGAACTCCATGCGACTCGGCGAAGGTTTGATCGAAATGAAGTAGATAGGTGTGTCCGATGCGGTCGCGTGGACGCGTTCAACGAATGCTTCGAAGTCGCGGAGCACGCAATCGGCCGACAGACCAAACGGAATGTCGTTGTCCCCGGCGTACAGTACGATCGCGGATGGCTCGTAGGGCAGCACGATGCGATCCGCAAAATGAGTAACGTGCGCGATCACCGACCCGCCAAACCCGCGATTCAGGGTCGGCATGGGCGCCATGTCTTCACCGAGTGTATCCCAAAGCACGATGCTCGAGCTCCCGACGAAGACGATCGAGCCGGCGGCAGGCGGGCTCTGGGCGTCCGACGCCTCATAGTCTTCGATCGCCGTCTCCCAAACCTCGGGCGTCAATCCGGTCGACTCGCGCACGCACTGGACGTCACGAAGGATCGACGGCTCGCCACCGGTGCTGCCTCCGCAGCCAGTGATGAGCATCGCGATTAGGAACGCTAGGAGCCGGTCACGCACGCTTGATGAGTAGCACGCCGTGCCCCCTGGCGCTGACGCTGGCTAGCGCACGAGATATTCGCGCAACGCTTCGCGGGCAACGTAGCTCGCCTTGATTCGCCACTTCGGTTCGTTCACGACCAGGGCCGCGACGGCGATCTTCGGGTCGTCCACCGGCGCGTACCCGACCCACCAGTTGTAGGTCCGGTGCGGGTTGTAGCGGCTCAGCGTGCCCGTCTTCCCCGCAACGCTGATGCCAGGTAAAAACGGGCGGCCCTTCGGATCCCAGAATGCCTTCTTTGCGGTCCCCTTTGTGACCGTCCGAGTCATCATCTCGCCCGCGAGTTGCGCAGTATGTCGCGGCAACACCTGGCGGAAGGTGCGGGGCGTGTGCTCGTACAGGGTTTCACCGGTGCCGCTTTCGATTCGCTCGACGAGGGCCGCGTACGGCATCTTACCGTCGTTCGCGATGGTCGAGGCGACGAGCGCGCCATGGAGTGGCGACATTTGGCTGTGCCAAAAGCCAGCGGCCATCCGCGCGCGCTCCAACCTGTCGTCGGGCACGTCGACCGGGCTTGGGGTCGTAGGCAGGTCGAACGGCAGTCGCTGACCGAACCCAAACGCGGAAACGTATTGCGTCATGCGGGCCTCATCGATGTGCCGGTCGGCAAGCTTCGCAAACACCGCGTTGATCGAATAGCCGAGCGCATCGGCCATCGTCGCGCACCAGCGGTCGCGCTTGGGGCTGTCGACCAAATCGGCCGCGACCAAGCCGCGCATGCCTCCCCCGTAGCAGACCGAGGTCGAGCTCTTCACCCCCGCGTCCAATAGAGCAGACGCGGTGATGATCTTGAAGACCGACGCCGCCGGCGGGCCCGGATCGGTCACCACGCGTGCGCTGTCGCCCTTCCCTGCTTCGTAGCCCACGTAGGCAAGCACCTGACCGGTCTTCGGATCGATTGCGACCAAACCACCGGCTGGCACGTCGTAACGGCTGAACAAGCTGCGAATGTGAGACTGAAGGTCAGGGTCGACCGTCAGGACCGCGCGCGTGCCATCTCGCCGCGGAACCACCCACTCCTCACTCCCAGGCTTGGCGTTCACAATATCGACATCCGCAAACGGGGGTGCCACCACCCGCGCGACATTCGTCGACGTCCGATGAGCGGAAGGGGGGCTCGCCGTCAGAGCCAACGGCGTTCCGAGAACGAGGGCGAGACTCGCCAGCCCCCATAGCCAGGAGTGAGAAATTACGTCGCGCACGGGCCTACGCTAGAGAACCCCATTCTTGGCGTCAATAAAGCCATCAGTCCGCTGTGACTGCAACCGCCTGTCGGTGATTTAACCCAGAGCCCCAGGCCGCGGTATATTGGAAGCGTGCCGTTCAAGGACCAGACCACGAGCGCCAGCCAAACCGTCTTGACGGAGGTCGTAGAGGCTCGTGCGCCCGCCCCGGGAAGCGAGAACGGATACCTGATCGTCATTTACGGACACGAGATGGGTCGCCGCGTGCGCGTTACCACTGAACCCTTGATCATCGGACGCTCGCCAAAGTGCGAAATCCAAGTCGACCAAGAAAGCGTGTCACGCAATCACTGTCGGATTCGCTTCGAAGGTGGTGAGTTCCTGGTCCGAGATCTCGGTTCGACGAACGGAACGTACGTGAACGACAACCTCGTGCAAGAAGAGGGGCGGCTTCGCCATGGCGATCAGCTCAAGGTCGGCCGCACCATTTTGAAGTTCATCGTCGGCGACGATGTGGAAGTGGAATATCACGAAGAGATCTATCGACTGATGACCACAGACGGGCTCACTCAGCTCAACAACAAAAGATACTTCGACGAGATGCTCGACCGTGAGGTCGCGAGGGCCAAGCGATACAAGCGCAGCTTCTCGCTACTCGTCTTCGATATCGATCTCTTCAAGACCGTCAACGATCGCTTCGGTCACTTGGCCGGGGACGCCATCCTGCGACAGCTCGGCGCGGTTTTGCTGGGGAGGCTTCGGGTCAACGATGTGCTCGCCCGAATTGGCGGGGAGGAATTCGCGCTCATCACGCCTGAAGTTGGCCTCGATGGCGCCAAGGAGCTCGCCGGCAAGATCAACCGCTTGATCGGAGACACGCGTTTCGAGTTCGATGGCACGAGGGTCGGCGTCACGGTGAGCGTGGGCGTGGCCGAATGGCAGCCGCACTACGAAGACCCTTCGGATCTGTTCAAGGCAGCGGACGAGAAGATGTTCGAGGCGAAGCGCAACGGCCGAAACCAAGTCTGCTCCTAAGCGGACTACCTTTCTACTTGGCGAAGCCTCGCGGCGTCGAGAACGCTTTGCGAGGCAGGCACGCAACGAGCTCCATCAACGCAGTCGCAATCACCCGAGGCGACGCGCCTGATTGGCGCCCGGTCTGCCGCGGGTAGTGGCTCACCGCACACTCCGCCACGCTGAGGTCTGAGCGTTGCGCCTCGAACAAGATCTCGGCGCTGATGAGGGCGCCCTGGCTGCGGAGATCGCTCGACAGCAGCAAGCTCTGCGGCACCAGCTTGAACGCACAGTTCGCGTCCCGCACCCGCAGGCCAAACACCCGATTGACCAGGGCCGTCCAAGACCGGCCCCACAGCCTACGCCACCAACCGTCCTGGCGATGCCTCCGGTAACCTGCGACGACGTCGTGATCGCGCAACAGCTGGATCGCCGCAGGAAGCTCCTCCAAATCGAACTGTCCGTCGCCATCGGTGAGGAAAATATAATCCATTCCCGCTCGATCGAGCCCCGAGCGCACGGCGACCCCATATCCCCGGTTTTCAGCATGGGGGACGATCTCTAGCTCGGGGACGATCTCCCGGAGCGTGGCTAAGACCTGCGCCGTGTCATCCGTGCTGCCGTCATCCACGACGATGATCTCGAGCTCGGTGGCGAGCCGCCGCCCGACTTCGGCCGCCTGCGCGACCACGCACGCGATATTGCCTTCCTCGTTGAAACACGGAACCACGACCGAGAGACGCATCGGGGCGAGCCTAATTCGGGGACCCAGCGGCTTCAATCGACTAAGTGACCCCATGTCCTTGACGTCCTCAGCGGGCGCCACAGGTGAGACCCTTGCCAGGAAAATGGTGCGTGGCTATGTTCGCCCCAGTATTGGAAAAACTTGGGTTCTGACCGAGTTGGAGTAGAAACACAGCATGAGCGACGAAGAGGAAACAATCACATCGATCCCGCCCCCGGATACGGGCGAAATCGAGTTCGGCGACGAGCTACCGGTTCTGCCCATCCGGAATGCGGTGCTGTTCCCGGCGGCCGTCGCACCCTTTGATGTGGGCCGTGAGAAGTCCGTCGCGCTCGTCGAAGACATCGAAAACCTCGATCAGCCAATCATCGCGATTATCGCCCAGCGCGACCCATCGACGGACGATCCGAACCAGAGCGATCTCTATCCGGTTGGCGTCGCCGCGCGCGTCCTCAAAGCGCTCAAGCACAGCTCCGGAAACTACAGTCTCATTCTCCAGGGCCTGGTACGAATCCGCCTCGAGCAGGTGGTGACGTCCGAACCGTACCTCCGCGCTCGCGTGTCGCGCCTGGACGAGCCGGCCGACGACGACGTCGAGAGCGAAGCCCTCGCGATGAGCCTCCGCGACATTGCCAAGCAAGTCATCCAGCTCATGCCGGAATTGCCCCGCGAGGCAGGCTCACTCATCGACTCCATCCAGGAGCACGGTCAGCTCGCTGACTTGGTGGCAGCGAACCTCGACGCCCCGGTCGATGAGAAGTCACAGCTCCTCGAGACGCTCGACGCGAAGGAACGCATCCGCAAGGTCCTGCGCCTGCTCACGCGTCAGCTCGAAATCCTCAAGATGCGGGAGCGCATCAACTCCCAAATCAAGGAGGAGATGGGCAAGAACCAGCGCGAGTATGTCCTGCGGCAGCAGCTCAAAGCCATCAAGGAAGAGCTGGGCGAGGAGGAAGGCGATCAGGGCGACCTCGACGTCCTCGAGGAGCGCATGGCCAAGGCAAACCTGCCGACCGAGGCCGACAACGTCGCGCACAAGCAGCTCAAGCGCCTGCGGCAAATGCAGGTTGGCTCGGCGGAATACACCGTCGTTCGCACCTACATCGACTGGATTCTCGACATCCCCTGGAGCAAGCAGACCGCGGACAACATGGACATCGCGGCCGTCCGCAAAGTGCTCGACGAGGACCACACCGGCCTCGAGAAAGTCAAGAAGCGCATCGTCGAGTACCTGGCCGTCCGCAAGCTCAAGACCGACAAGAAGGGTCCGATTCTGTGTCTCATCGGACCACCTGGTGTGGGTAAGACCTCGCTCGGCCGTTCGGTCGCGCGCGCAGTCGGACGCAAGTTCCACCGCATCAGCCTCGGCGGGGTCCACGACGAGGCCGCGATTCGTGGTCACCGGCGCACGTACGTCGGCGCCCTCCCCGGCCAGGTCATTCAAGGCATGAAGAAGGCCACCACGATCAACCCGGTCTTCATGCTCGACGAGATCGACAAGGTTGGGCACGACTTCCGCGGCGACCCTGCGGCGGCGCTGCTCGAGGTGCTCGACCCTGAGCAGAACGACACTTTCAGCGACCACTACCTCGAGATTCCGTACGACCTCTCGAAGGTGATGTTCATCGCCACAGCCAACGTCGGCGACACCATCCCGGCGCCGCTTCGAGACCGCATGGAGATCATCGAGATTCCCAGCTACACCCGCCGCGAGAAAGCCGACATCGCGCGCGTGCATCTGGTGCCGAAGCAGCTCGAGGAGCACGGTATCAAGCCCGAGCAGGTCACCCTCGAAGACGCTGCGATCGATTCGATCATCGATCACTACACCCGTGAGGCCGGCGTTCGTAACCTCGAGCGTCAAATAGCAAGCGTCATTCGTGGCGTCGCCGTGAAGGTCGCGGAGGGCGAGGAGGGGCCGTGGACCATCTCCGACGAGGACTCGCTGCGGCCTTACTTGGGCTCGCCTCGGTTCAGCTCGGAGGTGGCGGAGCGTACGGCCGAAACCGGCGTCGCGACCGGACTCGCCTGGACGTCCGTGGGTGGTGAGATTCTCTTCATCGAATGCACCAAAATGCACGGCACGGGTAAGCTTCAGCTCACCGGCCAGCTCGGTGATGTCATGAAGGAGTCCGCGCAAACCGCGATGAGCTACGTCCGAACGCGCGCAAAGGCGTTTGGCATTCCCGAGGACTTCCTCGAGAAGAGCGACATCCACATTCACATCCCGGCCGGGGCGATGCCGAAGGACGGGCCGAGCGCCGGCGTCACCATGATGACAGCGATCGTTTCGCTGCTGACGGGCATTCACGTGCGTCACGACGTCGCGATGACGGGCGAGATCACGTTGCGTGGCCGCGTGCTTCCGGTCGGTGGCGTCAAGGAAAAGGTGCTCGCGGCGCACCGCGCGGGGATCAAGCGCGTCATTCTTCCCGAGCGCAACATCGCCGACCTCGACGAGGTTCCGGAGGAGGTTCGGGAGACGCTCGAGTTCGTGCCGGTGTCCAAGATGGACGCGGTGCTGGCCAACGCGCTCCTCGACCCGGATCGGCTAGAGCTCGACCTCAGTGATCCGCGCCCCGACAAGGGCGAGGCCGAGACGGACCAAGCCTCCCCGTAAAGTGCCTTCGGCACCACGGGGCTCGGGCCCCGTAAAATGCCTTCGGCATCACGGGGCTGGGCCTCGTAAAGGGTGGTCGGTGCCGCGAAGCGTTGATAGGCTCCGCGCATGGGTGAGATCAGAACTACGGTCCTCGGGGCGGGTTCGTGGGGGACGGCGTTGGCGAAGCTACTTGCCGACCAGGGCCATCCGACTCGGCTTTGGGCGCGCCGCAAGGTGATGGCGGATGCGATTCAGGGCCAGCGCGAGAATCAGGCCTATCTGCCTGGGTTCCCGCTCCCAGACACGCTCGAAACCACCTCCGACCTGGCATTCGCGCTCGAAGGTAGCGACCTCATCGTATCGGTGGTGCCCACCCACGGCCTGAGGGAAGTGCTCCAAGACGCCGCACCCTTGTTTGGGACGAAGGCTCCAATCGTCAGCGCCACCAAGGGCATCGAGATCGACAGTCTCATGCTGGTTTCGGAGATCTTCGAAGACATGCTTCCCGAGTCCCAGCACCGGCAGCTCGCCTACTTGGGCGGTCCGAGCTTTGCAAAGGAAGTCGCCGCCTGCCTTCCGACTGCGGTCTCGGTCGCGGGGCACGACGCCGACGTCGTGGCCGTCGCGCAAGAGGCTTTCACCACCGATCGTTTTCGAGTCTACAGCACGGAGGACGTCGTCGGTGTCGAGCTTGGCGGCGCACTCAAGAACGTGGTGGCCATCGCGGCGGGCATCGCAGATGGCCTCGGCTTCGGACACAACACCCGCGCAGGGTTGATCACACGCGGTCTCGCCGAAATCTCGCGCCTCGCGATTTCAAGAGGGGCAAACCCCCTGACGCTCGCGGGTCTGAGCGGCATGGGGGATCTCGTGCTCACTTGCACCGGCGACCTCTCTCGAAACCGCAACGTCGGCCTGCAAATCGGACAAGGAAAGTCGCTCCAGGACATCCTGGGCAGCATGCAAATGGTCGCCGAAGGTGTGCGCACCACCCAAAGCGCGAAGGAGCTTTCCGAGCGCGACGGCGTCGACATGCCGATCACGCAGGAGGTCTACGCGATGCTCTACGAAGACAAGCCGCCTCTGAAGGCCGTGGTCGATCTGATGGCCCGGCCGTTGCGGGCCGAGCGCGAGTAATGGAAGGCGGACGCTTTCGGGCAGTCTATCTAATCCTGGTTCCCGCGATCCTCATCGCGGCCGGAATCCTCGG
>CALJYC010000142.1 GCA_937984275.1 uncultured bacterium
GTGGCGCTTCCGATCGACGCCCTGGCCCTCCGCCTTTGCCGATAGCCGGAGCCCGTCGATGTTGACCTGGAAGCGCCCGAACAACATCGATCGCGTCGTCATCTCGTAGATGAGCGCATTGAGCCAATCGACGAGGAGCACGTCCAGACTCGGCGCCTCACAGGTAATCGCTACCTGCTCGTGGTTGCGTACGAGGTCCGGGTCGGTGACTACCGCGGTGAGTCCAAGCGCGGCCTGCTCGAAGGCGATATCCACCGTGTCCCCGCGGCCGCGTACGCCGATGTCAGCTTCATGGGGGAAGTGCTCCCAGCTAGGCATGGGGATCCAGAACCATGCCGTTACGACTCCACTTCGCCAATCAGCTCCACCGTGCTCGCCTGAGGGCCGGTCTCGCCTTCACCCTCCGCCGTCACGTAGCGCACCAGGCTGCCAATGTGAAGGTCATCGAAAGCCCTGCGGAGAACAGCGTTGCGGTGAAAATAGACTTCAACTTCGTCGTGTCCCTCGAGAAAGCCGTAGTCCTCGGCGAGATAGAGCTTGGTGACTCGTGCGTGTTGCGGGAGCTCGTGATGCTTGACCTGGCGCCGTTGCTTTCGGGCTACGTCTTGAAGTTGACGCCTAGCTGCACGGAATGCGTCGCGAAGCGCGACGTACACGTCCTCGTGGGCGTGGTCCTTCGGCCCCTGGTGGCTCACCACAATCTCGTGGCCTGGAACCGTGATATCGATGTGAACGCCGTAGAGCCCACCGTGATTGGAATGCCGGTCAGGCGCCGAGATCACCACGTTGCAGTGGACAATCGGATTGTAGAATTTCTCCAGCTTGGCGGCATGCGTCTCCACCCACGTCTCGACCGCGTCGGAGGGTTCCATCTCTTTGAAAGTGATTCGGACAGGTTGCTGCATGAATCCACTCCTCCTTTTCCATTGGAGTACGCAAAGTTCGTGCCGAGCGATTACCGCGGAGTTCAGGTCAATTCCTGGTGACTCCAGCTCGCAGGTCGCGCAGATCCTGCGCCTCGGGGCCCCCTAGACGTTAGCTCTTCGCCTCTCCAAGCACCCCTCGGCCTACTCGATGGGATTCGCGTGCTGAAGGGCGTCGAGGTCGACATTTTGGAAGATGAGACGCTCGACCTGAGTGAAAGTGTGTTGAAGCAACTGGACCTCACGGCATGTGCCGTCCACAGCGGGTTTGATCTGAGTCGAGACGAGCAGAGCGAACGGATGATTCGTGCGATGGACAATCCGTATTTCAACATCTTGGCGCATCCGACCGGGTGTTTGATCCACCGACGCACCGCTTGCGAGTTCGACATGGAGCGCATCATGGAGGCAGCCCTCGAACGAGGCTGCTATCTCGAGAGGCTACGGACGCGACCGTAGGCTCCAGGCGCAGAATATGCACCTCGTTGGTCGGTCATCGGGCGTCTCGCTGACGAATTTCCAAGTCTACATGTTGGCCCGATTGTTGCTTCAAGTTGTCTCGTACAACAACCGTGCTCCGGGATAGGCCCGGGCAAAATGGAGGTAGCAGAATCTCTCCAATGAGAAGAGGGCGCGAACCAAAGGAGCATCATGTCAGAACAAACAGAAGACGACGCGCCAGCGCTGCATAGCGAGCTGGTCGCGCTGAGGAAGCGGATCGAAGTGCTAGAAGCTCGGGTAACCGAGCTCGAGGAAGAGCTCCGAGAGACCCAAGAGGTCGCAGCCGTTGACTAGGACGCCTCTGATCACTCCCTGGTCTTCAGCACTCCGATCAAGTCGAGTCGGTCCAACTTTCTGCGGACCAAGAGTGCGCTAGCGATTCCCGACGCCAGGACGACCGCAATCGAGAAGGCATAGGTCTGGTTCGAGATCATGAACGGCATTCTGAAGAGCTCGGGGTCTGCCCAAGATGCGATGAGAGCCTTGGCGCCGATGGTTCCGAGGAAGAGGCCCAGCGGAATGGCGAGCGCGATCTGCACGGCCTGCTCTCCGAGGAGGATGGACGAAATTTCGCCGCGGGTGAATCCGAGCACACGCAGCGTCGCCAGGTCCCGGCCTCGCATGGACAGGCTCACGCGGGCGTTGTTGTACACGATGGAGATGGCGATGGCGGTTGCGAACAACGTCATGATGAACGTCATCACTTTCATCGTTTCGTCGGTTTGTTTCTCGAAGCTAGCGACCGCATCGCTCTTTCGCGATACCGCCTGGATGGCTGGGATGTCGTTGAGCCGGGATTGGACCTCGCTCTCCATGGTCGTGTCGATCCGGAGTAGGGCAGAGGACACCCTCGGAGACTCCCGCAAGAGCCGATGCAGATTTGCCTTCGACAGGTATCCTTGCAGACCGAAGCCCTCTTCGATGAGCCCTGCGACCGTCAGCTCCCTGTTTCCGCGATCTCCCTCCTTGAGCTCGATCTGAATGGTGTCCCCTTGCTCAACGCCGAGGATCTCACCGAGAACGTTCGTCAGCAGGACCCCCTCCTCCGGAATGGGCACGTGCTTGAAATCGAGGCTGAACAGCTGGCGAAGGCGCGCGTCCTCCGGGATTCCCATGAGTAGTGTATCGCGCCAGTGATGCCCCGAGCGCATCCGAACGGCGGTCATCCGCATCCCCTCGACCTCTTCGACACCCGGCACGTGCGCAAGATACCCGAGGCCTCGTTCCGGCATCGCGTCCAGGAAGCTGACCGATAGGTCCTCGCGTTGCTGACGTTCGAACTGCACCATCATCATCGGCCCATACGCGTCGTAGCCGAATCGTCCGAGGATCACGATCGACAACGCGAGAGCCATTCCAAGGGAGGAAAGCGCAGTCCGTCCGGGGCGACGCCAGATCTCGCGGAACACCATCAGCGTTGTTTGGGTGAACCACTTGGTTACTCCCCAGCGCTCGATCGCCGCCGTTTTGTACTTGGCCGGCGCCGGCGGACGCATGGCAGCAGCGGGCGGGAGAAGCACAGCCGCGCGGACCGCAAGCGAAGCCCCCAGAGCGCCGGCGAGCAGGCTAAACAGAATCGCGTTTGCGCTGACGGTCAGATCGACCTGCTGCGGCATCTGGGGCAGCCGAAAGAACTCCGCGTACATCGCGAGCATCCCTTTGCCCAACCAGACACCTAGCCCGAGCCCAATGAACGCCCCCACGCTCACGATGACCCCCACCATCTTGAAATAGTGCAGGGCGATGCTCGTGTTTGTGTAGCCCATGGCCTTCAGTACTGCGATTTGCGGACGCTGTAGGGTGACCAACCGGCTGAATACGACGTTCAGCAGGAACGCCGCCACACCAAGGAAGACTCCCGGAAGGAAAATGACGAGCGTTTCGATGCCTTGGATCTCACTCGTGAGGATCGAATGGGAGAGCTGGTGCTCCCGAGCCAACGCGCCGAGCCCGCCATAGGGCTTGAGCACCCGGTCGATCGCGCCCAGCACCGCGTCTTCGTTGGCGCCCGGCTCCAGCTTCACGGCCAAGTCGTTGAATGCCCCCTCCATTTGATAGGCAGCCGCGATCGCGTCTTCGAGCATCCACAGGGGAGTGAAGCGCGCGTCGTCCGGCATGAGAAGGCCCGTGTCGACAGCAAACACGTATTCCGGAGACAGCGCGTGCCCGACGATCAGAAGCTCGCGAAGCTTGCCGTTGATCACCGCGGACAAGTGGTCGCCGGGCTCGAGCCCGTGTGCGTGGGCAAACGGCTCGTTGACCAACACTTCGTCGTAGCGCCCGGGATCGAGGTTGCGGCCGGCGCGAAGGACCAACCCGTTGAGGGGAGCTTTGCCGCTGGGCGGGACTGAGATGAGGTCGCCGCGGGCCGGTGAAATCAGATCGTCCATCGGCAGGCGTACCCGCTCGACGATCCGTGGGTAGGCGCGCGCGACGCCGGGAAGCTCTCCGATTTGCCCCGCAACGGACTTGGGCGCTCGCTCGAGGTGCGCGAACACGTCGGCGAACCGATTCGTCTCGTAGTACAGGTCGCGCGACTGATAGAGCGCGCGCCATGCGCTCTGCAGCGAGATGTAGCAAGCGACTCCCGACGCCACGACGATTGCAATCGTCAGCGCTTGACCGCGAAGACGAATCACCTCGCGAAAGAGCTTCTTGTCGAGGACGTTCACGGCCCCGCTACTTTGGTTTCTTGCCGACGGGCAAACCGTGCGACTCGACCTGTTTTCGCATTTTTTTCAGGAGGCCTTCGGACCACGCCTTGGACGATTCGCTACAGACGGGCTCGTGCTCCGCGTCGTTGGCTCGTGTGACGCAGGATTTGTAAAATGACTGCGCCCAATGAAGGTCATCGTTGTGTTTGCGCAAGCCGTGCTTCATGCCCTGGACGTACCCGTAGTCATGGATGACGAACAGCACCTTTCGTACGAGCTCAGGCTCAAGTGATTCTAGCGACAAGGCGACGATCTCGGCTCGACCCTCTTTGTAAGGGGTGCCTAGAAGCTTGGGCGCGGTCTTCGACACTTTGTGACAGGCCTTCACCGGCCCGTCCGCGTACGGCGCTCCCTTCTTGCATCCCTTCGCCCTCGCGAGCTCGGTGTAGTAGCTGTGGATCGTGTTCCAGTGCGATGCTCCGTTGACCGCGCCCAAGTCGTACGCGAAATCGATCTTCTTGCGCACTTGTTTCATGCCTTCCTGGTACGAGCCGCTATGGCGGAGCGCAGCGAGCGCCTGCGCGTCGCTCTCCGGTTCTTCCGCCGCCGCGAGCGAGGGGAGCATGAGCCAAGCACAGAGAACGAAGGGAAGGGCGCGTGTCATGGGATAGGACGGTGACTCTCCCCGCGGCCGTGTGTCAAGTGCTACCGCCAGTGTCCGTTTCAGCGTCAGTGTGGTGTATATTGGTTCCCGTGCGCGTCGCTCTCATCGCTCTTGCGACTGCCCTCTTGAGCTGTACATCTTCCGGTACCAGCAGCGACGTCGAATCCGTTCGGCTCGGCGTCATTCGAACTGTCGACGCGCGGCGGCTCTTGACGAGATGAACACCCTCCTCGATCGGGCCGCCATGCTCGGAGCTGCGCGCAATTATCCCTTCATGGATCGCATCGAGTCACTCCGCGCCGAGCTGCCAACGCGTGAATACGGACGTGGAATCGGACTCGGCCGTTCTCCCATGCCCGTCTATTCCAACGCGACCAACTGCGGCACTTGCCACATTGGCGGTCTTCCAGGCCGGTACGGGGAAGACCTCGACGACCCGTATCCCGGGGCGGGAATTTGGACTGCGAAGCCTGGGCCTCCGTCGTTCAAGAGCGACGCACCGGCTTCCTGCGACTAAGCACCGGACGCGTCCGTCACACGGCACTGCACCGCGACTTCACGTTCTGGCTTCGACGTCTAGAGGGGACATCCGCGTCCCCGGATTCATTTGCCGTAGGAGCCGCCGATGTGGTCGTAGGGGTCCTCGCCTTCGCCGAGCGTCTCCGCGTAGTCCAGCTTGTCGATGACGCGCTCGAGGCCTTCTGCCACGTAGGCGAGAAAGTCGCGGCTGGACAGGATGCCGACCGGCTTCCCATTCTCGGTCACCGGCAGATGCCTCACGCCTACCGCGAACTGCATCTCAGCGCACTTGCGTACGTGGGTGTCGATATCCACCGAGATGACCTCGGTGGTCGCGACCTCGGACACGTGTGTCGCAGCTGGATCTTTCCCTTCGGCCACGACGCGGATGAGTACGTCGCGCTCGGAGAGAATGCCTTTCAACACTCCGTCTTCGACGACCAACACCGCGCCGACGTTGTTTTGCGCCATTGATCGAGCCGCATCAGCCACGAGATCGTTGGGCCTCACCGTGATCATTTCAGTCTTCATCAACGAGCTAATAATCGCCATGCACTTGCCTCCTCGTAGTGGTGGGAAAGTGTACGTTAGGGGCAGTCGGAGGCGTGGACAACGTCAAAGAGGCCCCAGCCCTCGCAGAAATCGACATCTACGGCGTTTGGGAGCGCCCCGCACGCACGAGGCGTCCCGGACGCGCCCCCGTCAACCTGCCGGCCTTGGCGATCACTTCGCCGTTTACCAGCGTTGCAATGTACCCACTCGCGTACTGCATCAGGCGTTGTCCTCCGGCGGGCAAGTCCTTGAGCATGGTCGGGGGCAGGAGCTGGAGGTTGTCGAAGTCGATGATGTTGATGTCGGCGCGCCGCCCGGGCGCAAGGAGCCCTCTGTCGCTCAAGCCGAGGAAGCGGGACGTTTCGTGTGCCTGCATTTGAATGATGCGCTCGAGTGGAATCTGGCCGTACTCGCGGTCGCGTGCCCAGTGCGTCATCAGAAAGGTGGTAAAGCTCGCGTCGCAGACGGTGCCGACGTGTGCGCCCCCGTCGCTCAAGCCGGGGAGGGCGAGCGGGTGTGTGAGCATCTCGTGCACGGCATCGAGGTTCATTCCCGTGTAGTTGTAGACGGGGAAGTAGAGGAGAGCCTTGCCGTCCTGTTCGAGCATCGCGTCGTAGATCAGCCCCAGGACGGGCTCGCCCTGGCTCATCGCGGCTGCTCCGAAGCTCTCGGTCGGGGATGGCTCGTAGTTGGGCTTCTCCCCCAGGCGGAATAGCCGCATCGCGACCATGTCGAGGTTGGACAGGAAGAAGTCCGCCAGCGGGGGGAGCATGCTACCATCGCCGGCGACTGGCTCGCTCTTCTCCTGAATCATGCGCGCCTTGAGCTCCGGGTCGCGCATCGCTTTCACGCGCTCCTCGAAGGGCAGCTGGCTGATCGCCTTGTAGCTCGGGAAGCCCATGAACGGGTGGAACGTCGCTTGAAGGCCGAGCATGACGCCGATGCCGCGGGCGCCGACCTGGCAACGAACGTCGAATCCTCGCTCGTTCGCTTTCGACGCACGGTCGAGGATCCACTTCCACTGCTCTGGGCTGTGGTCACGCTGCATCGTAGAGACGCTCATCGGCCGGCCGCCGGCCGCGCCCAGCATCTGCTCGAGCACCCCCCACTCGGCATCGAAATGATCGTCGCCATGAAGGATGTTGAAGTCGCTGACGGCCTGCAACACACCGAAATCCAAGCCTACGAATGCCTCGGCGATCCCGGCGAGCTCCTTGCCGTCCGCTTCGGAAGCGGGAGTCCAATCACCTACGGCGCTTCTGTGGTTGTCGCTTCGGCCGGTGCTGAATCCGATCGCGCCCGCTTCGAGGGCGGCCCGCAGCAGTTGCCGCATCCCTGTGATGTCTTCCGGCGTCGCAGCCTCGTCGTGCACCGCGCGCTCTCCCATCACGTAGACCCGCAGCGCGTCGTGTGGGACGTGTGCGAGGAAGTCGATCGTGTGCGGCATCCGGTCGAGGACGTCCATGTACTCGGGGAAGCTTTCCCACCCCCAGCTGATCCCTTCCGACAGGGCAGTGCCGGGTATATCTTCGACGCCCTCCATCAGCTCGATGAGCTTGGCGTGGTCTGTCGGCCGAACGGGAGCGAACCCGACCCCGCAGCTGCCCATCGCGCAGGTCGTGACGCCGTGAATCGATGAAGGCGCGAGCTCCTCGTCCCAGCTGATCTGTCCGTCGTAGTGCGTGTGAATGTCGACGAAGCCCGGCGCGACGATCGCGCCGTCTGCGTCGAGAGTCTCGGCCGCGGGGCCGTCGCATTTGCCGATGTCGACGATCCTGCCGTCCTTGATGCCCAGGTCGCCCGCGTACCGATTCCTGCCTGATCCGTCTACGAGTGTGCCACCCACTATCTTGAGGTCATACATCCGCGTTCTCCCGGCTTAGAGCAGCTGCGCACTATATCTTACGATGAGCGAGATTGCAGCAGCGATGAGAAGCACCAACACCGCCATCTTGAAGCTGCGCTCGTTGATCTTGTGGTGCACCCACTCACCCAACAGGATGCCCAACGGAACGGTCGGGACGAGCAGTAGGATGTCGAGCGCGACCTCTCGGTCATAGTCCCCGGCCAGCAGAAAGCGCGTGACCAGGATCACGTTGAGGACGATCCATACCATGCTCAGCGTGCTGCGAAAGACCTTCTTCGTGAGTCCCTCGCGCCCGATGGCGTACACGAGCATCGGGCCGCCCGAGGCGTAGATGCCGTGAATGACGCCGGCGCCGACCAGCGCTGCCATCGAAGCGGGCCTCGAGATCGGTTTGTCGAGAGCGGCGTTTGCGAATCGCAGATGGTGCAGATCCCGAGCCGACAGCGCCAGGACCATCCATCCGAATGCGAGCCCGAGCCACGGCCCTCCGACTTTGGTGAGCAGGAGAAACGCCAGTGCCATCCCGACGCCCATCAACGGCAGGACCCGCTTGAGAAGCAAGCTCCAATCGATGCCATCTCGATGCCGAATGACGATGTAACCGGTCTGAAGGAACGACAGCGGCACCATCAGTCGAATGACTTCCTCGAGCCCGATGAGCTGGGCCCCTAGGGTCACACAGACCAGCATGGCTCCGAACCCTGTCGCCGTCTGGACCGTGTATGCGGCGACGACGACGAGAGCGAAGAGCAGGAATGCGAGCTCGATCGTCACGTCGGGATTCCGGTGGGGAGGTTCCTACAGGGTTTGCCTGCATTCGTACAGGTTGGTGTTTTGAGCGTGTCTGTGGCACGCATACGCTCATGGATCTGACGTTCACCGACGAGGAAGAGGCTTTTCGGCAGGAGGTTCGCGCCTGGATTCCGGAGGCGATGCCGGACGAGATGCGAGAGAAGGCGCGCGGAGCGGGGGGTTTTACCCCCGAAGACTCCGCCACGTGGCACCGTATTCTCTATGAAAAAGGTTGGGTCGCGCCGCACTGGCCGAAGGAAGTGGGTGGCACGGGTTGGGACGCCGCGCGCCGCTTCATCTTCAACGAGGAAATGGAGTTGGCCGGAGCCCCACCGCTTTCCGTGTTTGGTCTGTCGATGGTGGGCCCGCTGATCATCAGCTTTGGCACCGATGCTCAGAAGAAGCGATTCCTTCCGAAGATCCTCAGCGCCGAGGAATTTTGGTGTCAGGGCTACTCCGAGCCCGGCTCCGGAAGCGATCTCGCGTCGTTGCGCACGACTGCCGAGGACGCCGGCGATCATTTCATCGTCAATGGGCAGAAGACCTGGACGTCCTTCGCGCAGTACGCGGACTGGGTGTTTTGCCTCGTGCGCACAGATCAATCGGTGAAGAAGCAAGCCGGCATCACGTTCCTCTTGATCGACCTCAAGAGCCCCGGTGTCGAGGTCAAGCCGATGCTGACGCTCGGACACACGCCGGCATTTTGCGACACCTTCTTCGACAACGTGAAGGTGCCGAAGGAGAACGTGGTTGGCGGCATCAATCAAGGCTGGACCATGGCCAAGGCTCTGTTGGGCCATGAGCGAACGTTGCTCGCGATGATCGGTCCCTCGCAAAACGTCCTTCAAAAGGTGAAGCGCATCGCCGCGAGCAAGAGCGTCAACGGACGGCCGATGCTGGAAGACCCGGTTTGGCGCGCAAAGATCGCCCGGCTCGAGATGCGGTTCCGCGCGCACACGATGGTGAGCTACCGGGCCCTTGCCGATCAGCAAAAGGGAAAAATGCCCGGTCCCGAATCTTCAATCCTCAAGGTCGTCGGTACCAAGCTCATTCAGGAGCTCACCGAGCTTGCCATGGAGGTCATGGGGGAGAGCTCGCTCACTTGGTACAACGAGGGCCTCTGTCCTCCTGTCGAGGAATCAATCGGCCCATATTTCTGCTACGAGCGAGCTGCCACGATTTACGGCGGTTCCAACGAGATTCAACGCAACGTCATCGCAAAGATGATCCTCCAGCTGCCGAGCAGCTGATCTGCGACACGGACCTAGGAGTATTTCGACCAATGGACTTTGAGCTCGACCAAGATCAACAAATGCTCGCCAAGACGGTGGGCGAGTTCGCCAAGAACGAGTCTCCCGTCGCACGCTTTCGCCAGCTTCGCGACAGCGCCATCGGCTACCAACCCGCGGCGTGGCGGAAGATGGGCGAGCTCGGGTGGATGGGTGTTCCGTTCCCCGAGTCGGTCGGTGGCTTCGGCGGCAGCTTCATCGACTGCGCCCTCATCATCGAGAATCTCGCGACCACGCTCGTCCCAGAGCCGTATCTGGCTTCGGTTGTGCTCGGTGGGATGACCCTGGCGCGAGCCGGCAACGCTGCACAGCATGAGGCGTACCTGACGCCGATGATCGAAGGCGACACCACCTTGGCCCTGGCGTACTCCGAGGCTCAGAGCCGCCACGACGTGAGCTCCGCCGAGACGACCGCGACGCCGGTTGGCAACGACTACAAGCTTTCGGGCGAGAAGGTCTGGGTTCTCAACGGGCACCACGCCGATCACCTGATCGTCTCGGCGAAAGCGCCTGGCGGCGTGACGCTTTTTGTCGTGCCGCGCGAGGCGGACGGTGTGAACGTGACCGTGGCGAAAACAATCGACGGTCATAAGGCGGCCTTCATCCGATTCGACGACGCCGCGGTCGATGGGGGCTCTCGCCTGGGTGAGGAAGGTTCGGGCGCCGCCGTCCTCGACCGCACGATGGACTACGCCGCTGCGGCGGCAGTCGCGGAGGGCGTCGGGATCGCGACCACGATGCTTCAAATGACCGTCGACTATCTCGGTACGCGGGAACAGTTCGGCGTCAAGATCGGGTCTTTCCAAGCGCTCCAACATCGTGCGGTCGACATGTACGCCGAAACCGAGCTTCTTCGTTCGATCTCGATGGCGTCGATGGTTCGCGCCGACGAAGACGACACGAGCACACGCCGCGCCGATATCTCGGCGGCGAAGTATCAGTTGGCGACCGGAGGGATTTGGGTCGCGCAGCAGTCCCTGCAACTGCACGGCGGTATCGCCGTCACGGACGAGCACGACATCGGGCTCTACTTCAAGCGCATGTACGCGCTCAACGCCCTCTTCGGGGACCAGGAGCACCACGTGGCCCGGTTTGCGAGCGATCCGGCGTTTGCTGAAGTGGCCGTCTGAGCCACTACTCGTTTTGTAGGGTGTCCGCGAGGCGTAGCATCGGGCTTTGGTCCACGCGGAGGATCCCCTGTTGAGGGCGGTCGAGGTCGAGCGCCAAGCAAAACACCACGCCGAACGCAACGATGAGCGGAATCATCGCCATCGTTCTCCGTGAGCCGGCGAGCGACGCCTGGTAGCCCATCGTGACCATGCCCAGGGCCGTGACGAACGCGAGACTGATCCACACGAACAGAGGGACGTGGTCGTGCACACCCATGGTGACTCGCTCGGCGTGCACGTTCTTCAACTTGCTCAACGCGTCCATGTAGAACCGGACGTTTGTGTGCTCCCGATGAGCAACCGCTTGCAGCCACAGCTCGTGCTGAATCTCTTCCGACCGACGAATGATCAGCTCCAGAGGAACGTCGGCTTGGGAGAAGGTGTCGAACGCGCGGATTCGCGCGTACTCTGCGAGCTGCTCGTGCGCGGACTTCGAGGCTTCCGGTGGCAAAAGCATCGCGCGGTCGTAGGCCATTTGAATCGCTTTGACGTCTTCTCGCACGAGTGCCTTTCGGCCGCTGTGCTTGGTGTGGGCCATGTTGAACGCCATCGCCAGCGTGAAGGCGAGCAGCCCGAGGGTGGCCGCGACGACCGAGCCGACGGGCGCATCGTGCTCTCGATCGTCGCGCCGCGCTTCTCGCGTGCCCAGCCACCGGCCAAGCGAAAACGCGAGCCACGATGCGAATACCGCAAGGCCGAGAAACCCGACGAATCCGGCGATGGCACTCAACGCTATGGCTCTTCCGCCGGCGTCTCTGGCGCCGCCTCCGGAGCGGTTTCGCTCTCTAGCCCGGGAGCCGATGAGAACCGCACATAGCCACGGTAGGTGCCGATGAAGATGCTGTTTCTCGGTCCAAACGAGAAGGTGCCCCAGATGTTGTTGAAGACCTTCTTGCCATAGTCTTTCTTGCCGAGCGTCTTCTTCTTCACGATCCCGCTCACGTTGTCGTTGAAGTCGTCCCCTTCGAAGTAGCCCTTGATGCTGAAGACGCGCCAGCCGGTGTGGAAGTCGAGGGCGGTGAGCTGCCAGTCGTGATGGCCTTCCTCGACGACCGTGTCACGGTGATAGACGTAGAAGAGACCGTTCGCCGTGGAGAGCTTCGGGGTCGCCGTCTTCCCATCAAAGTGTCCGACGGCTGGCCAGTCCTTGCGCGCCACATACTCGTCCTTCGCTTCGTCGTAGTCGAAGCGTGCGATTCCCCCTGCGGTCGGATTCTCGATGAACGGGTCGACGTAGCCGTAGGTGTTGCCAACGATCAGATGATCTCCGTAGGCAACAACGGAGTTCTCGACAGCGCCGGCCCCCGATTCGAAGAGCGGCAGCTTGCTCACCAGCGTGCCGTCCTCCTGCCTGAAGACGTTCAGATTCACCTGCCCAGGCGCGTTGTCGACGATGGCGACGAAGCGGTCGTCGATCAAAGTAGGCGTGGTCCCGCTCCCGTTGTTGAGGTGGCCAGGTTTGATCTTCCGGTCGTTGTCATAAAATAGGTGGTCCTTCTCGTAGGTCGGCGCCCACTTCGGGTCGAGCTCGATGTGCCGCGTCTTCTCGTTGAACCGGAGCTTGTAGAGCCCAACGTTCGTGACCATGTAGATTCCGTCCGGCCCGGCCGAGAACGAGTTCTGGATCTGCTCGAAGGGCTCGTTCTCGACGATATCGAAGATCGCCAAAGACTCCTCGCGGAGCTGGGTCGTTTTATCGAGGAGCGTCCCATCTGCCTCGGCCGCTTCGACGCGCTTGATCCATTCCTCGGCACCCTCGGGCATCTCGGCACCGTAGTAATGGTGGACCTTGTCGCTCAATGCGAAGTGGGCGATTGACGTCGTATAAACTGGCGGGCAGAAGCCTGACCCCTCCTGGCCATGGATGATCCCGACGACTCCGAACTTCGAGGTGAACCAGACGCGGCCCTCGGCGTCCGGCATCAGCGCCGTCAAGTGGTTCTCAGGGTGATCCATCGCATGGTGCTTCCAACTGCCCTTTTCGATCTCCCGGTTGAGGTCCAAGAGGACCATCTCGTCGCGCACGACTCTGTGGTCCCGAATGGGAATCCGAATGACGGTGTTGTCCGCGCCTGGAACGTAGACGTTGCCGTTCGCGTCCAAGTACGAATAGGCGCCGCCCGAGGTGTCGCGGAACATCGCCATGCGCGCCGACTTCTTGGCGAGCTCGAGCGCCTTGCTCCCCCGTCCCGGAAGGGCGACGTAGTCGAGCACGCGCCCTTCGCCCATGATGTCGACGATGAGCAGCATGGCCGAGTCGCGGCCAAACGAAATCGTCACGACCGTGTGGTCATCAAGGAAGGTGTAGAAGGGCGACATCCCGGACAACTTCGTCCCCTTCTCGAGCACATGGAAATACTCCACCTTGGCCTCGTTGGGCAGCGGACCTGGCTCGGTGCTGACATCGGTGGCGAAGCTGTTTTCGTGCATCGTCGCGGCATAGCGACTCGAGAGCTTCGGATGCTGCCAGATATCGGGCGGCGGGAGCGGATCTGGAAGCGTCTTGCCATGACGCGAGGTCCATTCGTCGTACCAATTGGTCTCGACCGTGGCCTGCTGGCTGATGTGCTTGAACTCTTTGTCCTTGGTGGTGTACTGATAGCAGCCCTTGCCGGCTCCCCCGACCTCGGCGCCTTTCATCGTCTTGCTCTTGCCGCAGCCCGTCGCCCCGAGCGCCAGAAGCGCCAGCAAGCACGACAGGTTTCTCTTCGCGTGTACGGTCATCACCCACCTCACCTCGTAGAAGAGGCGTGATGACACAAGGCCCCAAGAAAGGGAAGCAGTCTCACCCCCGCTGCCATGGCTTTCGCAAACCAAGCAGCCTAGATTGCGGCCATGGCCGACATCAATTGGAACGACCTGGAGGCGATCAAGCGCCTCAAGTACAAGTACCAGCGCTGCCTCGATACCAAGCAATGGAACGAGCTTCGAGAGTGCTTCACCGAGGACGCCAAGGCGGCCTACAGCAGCGGCAAGTTCTCCTTCGATGACCGGGATGGGATCATGAAGTTCCTGCAAGGCGCGATGGGAGCCGATAGCTTCCACTCGAGTCACGTGGTGAGCCAACCGGAGATCGACTTCGTCGATGAGCGCACCGCGACAGGACGCTGGTGTCTCCAGGACTACGTCATCGACACCAGCTTCGACATGATCATCCGTGGCGCCGCCTTCTACGAAGACGAGTATCGCAAAGGCGACGACGGCGCCTGGCGTATCGCCAAGACAGGGTACCAGCGCACCTACGAAGAGATGGTGCCTCGAAAGTCGATCGAAGGCCTCACCCTGACCGAAAGCCGGTGGCAGTCGAAGGGCAGCTAGCGAGGCTAGTCGTGAACGGTGACTTTGACCATCTGCACCGGAGAGATCGGTCGATCACCGGGACCGGTCGGGGTCGTCTCGATCTTTTCGATGATGTCCATCCCGCTCGTCACTTTGCCAAACACCGGGTGCTTGGACGGCCCCGCGCTGAACCAGTCTAGGTAGGCGTTGTGCACGGTATTGATGAAGAACTGGCAGCCGCCGCTATTGGGACGGCCGGTGTTGGCCATCGATAGCGTGCCGGGCTCGTTCGAGAGCTTCGCGTTGTCGGGGTGCTCGTCCTGGATGGTGCCATTCGGGCTGTCACCGGTCCCAGCGCGCGGGCTGTTCGGGTCCCGGCTGTGCGGGCACCCAAACTGAATCATGAATCCGTTGATGATCCGGTGGAAGTGAAGACCATCGTAGAAGCCGCTCTTGGCGAGCTCGATGAAGTTGCCCGCGGTGACGGGCATGAGGTCGGTGAACAGCTCGATTTCGACGTTTCCGAGCGAGGTTTCGAGCGTTGCTGTGGGGTTAGCCATGGCGGAGGCCTATCAGCTTTCCCCAGCCGCGCCAGCCTCACTCGGCCGGTAGCGCGTTGCAGACGCGGAGCAGGTCGTTGGCTGCGATTGCGAGCCCTTCGATGGACAGATTCGCTTCCGCAGAGTCGAGGTCAGTGTTCAGGCCGCCTGCCGAGGCCTGCTCGAGGTCGCCGTCGGAAACAGCGCGGTCAATCGCCGCCCGGCTCTGGTCGATCAGGACCTGAATCTGACGAATGTCTTGGTTCGCCGACGTCGGTGCTGCTTCGGCAACCGTGGCCGCGTTTCGAGCGCGCACGCCCGCAGCGCAGGTGGCGTCCCGAACGAGCAGATCATTGCGGACCGGTTTGTAGCAGGAGATGCCACCGATGAGGTCTTCGGTGAGATCCGGATTGAGCGCTTTCCCCGAGGCACGCCGAACGGGCGAGTTCGCCGTGCAGATGCCCCCGTCGGGTCTGATGGTGGTCACCGCGATCGATTCCTCGCGGCCCTCGGTGAACGAGCGCAGCAGGCCCGTCTCCCGATCCAAGAGCCCCACGCCAACCCTCAACATGAGGGCGCGATCGCCGATCAGCGTTCCGCCTCCGACACTGACGGCGATTCCATTGGCGGTGATGGTCGGTGTCAACGCCTGGAACACCACCTCGATTTCGGGATAGCCCTCGAAAGCCTCCAACTTTGCGATCCAGTCGAGGCTCGCGCTGTTCCCATTGTCGGTCAGCTTGAACACGTCGCGGCGGGTCACTGCGTAGAGCTCGCGGTTGTCTGGGGATACGGCCACCGAGGCGGCCACTGGGCTGCCCACATCGAAGCGCCAAAGCTCACTCAGCGCACTGTCGTACGCGATGACATTACCCACGTTGTCCGAGACGTAAACGCGTTGACCGTCTTCGCTGACGGCTGGTGTCGACCCGGTCCCGCCCTCGAACTGCGCGGAGCTCAGCACCTCGAACTCGAGCCCGCCGCTTCCGTCATCCACGAGGTCGAGCGCGTAAATGGCGCCCAGCTCGGACAGGCCATCCATGTTGCCGTCGTCCTCATCCGGTGCGGTGGCCGCCACGTAGATACGACTCGTATTGGGATCGATCGCAAAGTAGTTCGTAATTATCGAGCCGCCGCCGAAAATCACGTCGACGATCGTTTCGTAGAAGCTCTGGCCGCTCGGGGTTTTTCCGAACACCTTATCGGTTTCCGCATTGCTGAGCTCAACGACGAAGTCGGGCAGGCCGATGTCGTTGCTGACGGCGGGTGCGCCCGGAATCTGCCCCAGCGGAGCAAGCATGTCGCCGTTCGTCCGCTTGAACGCGGAAATGACTCCTCCCAACGTCACGCTCACGAGCGAATCGGTGCGCGGATGATAGTTGAAGCCGAATGAATGCGCAGGTGAACGCTCCCCGGGCTCGAGGGTCGGAGGCGCGGTTAGCCCGGTGGGCGTTTGCCAGAGGATGGTGCCATCGGGTTTGATCGCCATCACCTCCTCGTAGGTCGCATGATAGATGATCTGTTTGCCGGGGTTGTCCGGGTCGTTCAGGATCAGGATTGCGCCGCTACCGGCGTTGTGACCGTCGCCCGGGATCTCCCAGTTGCGCGTGCCCGTGTCAGCATCGAGCGAGATGAGCGACACATCGAAGTCCGGAGACTGCGGGAACAGGGGGCTGAAGTACAGGTTGCCCTCGTTGTCGTACGTCGGTCCTTCCGGCACGTAGAAGTTGGTCTCGAAGACCCAGGAGAGCGCCACCTGCGGCGCCGTCGCAACCCAGACGGTGTCGGTGTTGTTCGGCCCCGCGTGCATCGTATGGAACGCGTTCGGCTGCGGAATGATGCCGTACTCGTATTCGCCGACTGTCCTCTCACCGACGGGGGCCCAACTCGTGACCGCCTCTGGCACGCCTTGCTCAACCGAAGACGACGTGCAGCCCACGGCAGTTACCAAGGCGACGCTGAACGCAAGCAACAGGAACCTGCCGGGATTGTTCTGGATACGGGCGCTTAGGCTGTTCATCGTTCCTCATTCCTTCGCGCCGAGATAGCAGATTCCGTGGCCGAGACGAGGCACCCCCGTGGGCAGGGCAGGCTGGAGTAGCCAGGGGCGTCAGAGAGCTGCTAAAACGCCGATCGCAACGTTTGCACTAACCCATCCTTCGGAGGTCCCATGTTCACTGCATTGCGTCTCGCTCTAATCCTTCCCGTTCTCCTTCTCGGCGTGAGCACCGCCTCCGCGCGCAAGAACAAAGACAAAGACGAAATCGCCGAGCTGGTCCAGCAGGTCAAGAAGGACTGGCAGGCCAAAGATAACACCTTCAACAAGACGCTCAAGAACGCGTATGCCTATGCCATCTTCCCTGAGGTCGGGAAGGGCGGTTTCATCGTCGGGGCGTCGCACGGAGCAGGTGAGGTCTACAAGAAGAACAAGCTCATCGGCCACGCGAAGATGACGCAGACCACCGTAGGTGCCCAGGTCGGAGGCCAAACCTACGCGGAGGTCATCCTTTTCCAGAACAAGGAGGCGCTGGACCGTTTCAAGGCCAATCGATTTGAAGGAACCGCTGCCGCAACCGCAATTGGTGGCAAGAAAGGCGCAGCCGCTGCATCGAAATACAAAGACGGCGTTGCCATCATGGTCCTACCCAAAAAGGGCGCCATGGCCGAAGCTGCAGGCGGCGGCCAAAAGTTCCATTTCGAGCCGGTCGGCAAGTAGGGGAGCCTCTGCGCGTTCTCGTCACCGGGGCCACCGGACTCGCTGGATCTCATACGGTTCGCGCTCTTCTTCACGACGGGCACCAGGTACGGGCGTTCGCACGGAGTCCGGATAAGGCCCGGCGGGTATTCGAGGGGTCCCGGGGCCCACTCGAAATCGTCCAAGGGGACATTGGCAACATCGCATCGGTTCGCGCTGCCTTTGGGGGTTGTGACGGCGTCATTCATTGCGCCGCCCTCGTGGCCGTCGATTTGGGCAACACGCCCGAGGCGCTCATCGAGACCAACGTCGCAGGCGTTCGCAACGTCGTCGGCATGGCAGCGGAGCAAGGTATCGAGCACATCGTCCACGTGTCGTCCCTCGCGACCCTCTTCCGCGGGGATGGGACCCCGATCTCTGAAGATTCGGAACCGCAGGAATCCAAGCATGCGTACGGCCACTCCAAGGCCATGGCCGAAGTCTTCGTTCGGGAGCTGCAAGCGAACGGGTATCCCATCAAGATCGTCTACCCGGGCGCGATCATCGGGCCGGACGACCCGGGCCTCACGGAGTCGATGAATGCGGTACGAGCCTTCATTCAGGACTTCGTTCCGATCACCTCGGGTGGGATCCAGTTCATCGATGCGAGGGATCTCGCCGTGGCCCACACGCGTCTGCTCGAGGCCGAACCTGGGCCGGGTCGCTATCTTGCGGCGGGCACCTTTCTCACCTGGCCGGAAGTCGCGAACATTCTCGAGGCAACCACCGGCAAGCGTCCACGAACGATTCCATTCCCGGCGCCCCTCCTGTGGGCTACAGGCTGGTCGCTCGATCTGATACGCCATGTGGTCCGCGTCGACCTCCCGCTCACGGCGGAGGCAGCCACATACATCACGAGATGGGATCCGGTTCCCAACTCGAAGGCCTTCGACGCGATGGGCTTGACCTTTCGAGACGTGTCCGAATCCATTCGGGATGCGGCCCAGTGGCTCCGGCAGGCCGGGCACATCTAGCCAAGATCGTCGGTTCGAGCTCCGCCTTCGGTCCTTCAGCGAGAGCGTGGCAGCGAGCACGAGGTGATCGTAAACTCTGCACGCGCCGTCGAGTCAGTCGGGCTCGAGATCGACATGCCGCGCCTCTGGCGCGGCCTCGGTCAGCTCTTCTTCGAGACGGTCTACTTCATCGCCGATCGCCTCGGTGACCTCGCCTCCAAACTCGACCAACAGGCGCTCGAGTGCCTGCGGTCCATTCAATGTGGACCAGGTCGCATCCAGATCCCGTCCCGCCAACAAATGCCGAGCGAGCTCGCGGCCATCGAAGGTGACCTCGGCTTTGAAGCGGACCGCGTCAGCTCCGAGTTGTGAGACCTTCACATCCTGGACTCGGGCGACGACAGGGCTCTGTTCGAGCACTGCCAACATTCGGGCGACCGACTCGGAGGGAGGCGCAGGACCAAGAAGAAGGCGGCGATTTCGATTGATGAGAAAGACGGCGGACACGCCCAGCAGCAGCCCGATGGCGATGGAGGCGGCACCATCCCAGGCGGGGTTTCCCGTGCGCTCGGCCAGGCCGAGCCCCGTCAAGGCGATCAGCACGCCGAGCACGGCCGGCGCATCCTCGAGCACCACCGCAACGCCCATTGGATCGGGGCCCTTTCGCAAGTATCGCCACACCGATTGGTCCGCCTCGCGGGCCGACTTACGAACGGCCGAGAAGCCAAACGCGAGCGAGATGCTCTCCGCCGCCAGTGATGCGAGCAGAATGACGAAGCCCCACTCCAGGTGCTCGAGGTGCTCGGGGGCCCAGACTTGCTGCGCCCCACGCACCACTGACACCCCGCTCCCGACGAACAGTACTCCGGCCGCAGATAGCAGCGCCCATATGTAGCGAGACCGACCGAAGCCGTACGGGTAATCTCTATCAGGCTTGCGCCGCGATCGAACGATGCCGACGACCAAGAGGCTCTGATTCGTGACGTCCGCCACGGAGTGGAGCACCTCCGCCATGATCGCGGTCGAGCCGGTCAGAAGGAACGCGACCATCTTCGCCGCTGCGATCACGAAGTCGACAAATAGCGCAACGGCCACAGCGCGCGTGCTCGTCGTCATTCGAGCACTATACTACCTAAGCCTCGAGATGTGGGCCAGGCGACTTGTTGTTGCTACTCGTTGAAAACGAGCACGCAGTCGGGAAGATGAAGGAGCTAGTGACCCGCGGCTAGAACGGCTTACACCACACGATGAACATGGTCAGTCGACCAAACGGGCGTTGAAACCCGCGGCCGACAAGGCGTCCAATACCTGCCCCGCCTGTTCTTCGCCCCGAAGCTGCAACACCATGTCCACGATCGCCGCGCGCGCTGAGGAAGCGCCGAAGGCACGCTGGTGGCTGATTTCCATGATGTTGCTGTGTAGCTCACCGACTAGCTGGGCGACCTGGCCTAGGGCCCCTGGAATGTCGGGCACCTCGACCTCGAGCCTTACCAGCCGGTGGCTGCGCACCATGCCCCGCTGAAGGACTGCGGATAGCGTCATCATGTCGATGTTGCCGCCGCAGAGGATGGTTCCGACGTGTTGGCCCTGGTACCGATCCTTGTGCCTCATCGCCGCTGCAACACCTGCTGCGCCGGCACCTTCTACGACGGTCTTCTCGATTTCCGCGAGCATGAAGATCGCCTGCTCGATGTCGTCTTCACTCACGAGGACGATGTCGTCGACGTACCGTCGGATCAGACTCATGGTGAGTGCGCCAGGTGACTTGACTGCGATACCGTCAGCAATCGTGTCATGGTCTGGAACATCGCTCGGATCGAGGCCGTAGAAAGCATGGTGCGCCGACGGGTAACGCTCGCTCTGCACGCCAACGACCTGGATGCTGGGAAGCAGCCCCTTGGCTGCGACTGCTACACCGGAGATCAGGCCGCCACCGCCAATGGGCACTAGGAGGGTGTCGATTGGATACCCGGTCTCCAGCATCTCGAGCGCCAGCGTGCCCTGACCCGCAATCACCGCCGGGTCGTCATAAGGGTGAACCAGAGTCAGATCCCGCTGGCGTGCCAAGCCGCGCGTGAAGGCCTGCGTCTCGTCGAACTGGCTCCCATGCAAGATCACCTCGGCACCATGCGCACGGGTCTGCTCCACCTTGGAATTGGGTGTGGTGCGCGGCATGACGATGGTCGTCGGTATCCCTAGCCGCCTTCCATGATAGGCGAGCGCTTGCGCATGATTGCCGGCGGACATGGCGATCACACCCCGCGCGCGTTGCGCTCGGGTCAGGTCCAGCAAGCGATTGAGCGCTCCGCGTTCCTTGAACGACGCTGTGAATTGTTGGTTCTCGAATTTTAGGTACAGCCGCACGCCAGTCACTGCCGACACCGTTTCAGACAGTTCGAACGGAGTGCGCACGATGCTCGGCGCTATGCGTTCATGCGCGTGCCGGATATCGTCGATGGATACAGTCACGGAGAAGGGGGCAGGGCCTCTGAGGCATCAGTATACTCAGGGGAGGTGCTTTGTGGAGCGTGAGACGTCCAAGAATCGGCCTCGCTGGGGCCGGCGAGCGGGGAGCACGATCGTGGCTGGGTTTGGATGGCTGCTTTCGCCGCTCTCGTGGTGGAACGACCTAGTGGTAAACGTGCCATTGGCGTATCTATTCGCTACGCCGTTCTCTTTGCTCGACGAGCGCTTCTACGTTCCAGCTTTCGCTCTGGGCTACTGGCTGACCAACCTGCTTGGTTTCGTGCTGCTCCACAAGGGAGTTGTGGGCATGGTGAGCACCAGGAACACGAGACTCCGAACCGACCTGTTCGTGGCGACGGCGTACACATTCGTGATCGTCCTGATCGCTTGGCTCGGCTGGCTGCCGTCTCCTGCGTCTTTGTTGGAGCAATGGCATGACAGTGCGCACTAGCGATGCCGGTTTGTTAGCCTGCGTTTGCCAAGGGGATGAACAGAAAACCGGCGGGGACGAGGCTGGTGGACAGCATGACTTCGTTGATGTCGCGGTGCTCCGACCAGGTGCGCGTTTCTCGATGCTCAGGATCGAGCCAGAAGGCCTGGATCTCCGAACCGAGCTCTACGTAAGACGCTAGCGCTTGGATTCGCTCGTGTACTTCCACCCCTCGTGAGAACTGCCGATGTTCGGTTCCGGTCTCGATTAGCTCCACTGCAGAAAGCCCGATTGCGAGGCCGAGCTCCCGAAAAGCCAGGCGTCGGGAGGCTGGCTGTCTCAAGTCGTCCTGCCGGGCATAGTGCGCCAGACCCTGCAGCGCGGCGACGAGCAAGGCCTCCAGCAGATCACCCCCTGCAAATGCTCCGAGTTGCATCAGTTGTGCGACGCGCGAGGCATCCGCCAGCAGGCCGCCCAGGCCCAAGGGGTCCGCGGTCCTCCAGTCTTGGCCCGCGATCATGGTTGCGAACTGCGCCACCTCCTCCTCTAGGCTTGGGCCGCTTGGTGTGCTCGATCGCGCCGACTTCGTCGTTCGGAGCTGTGTGCACGTAACAAAACCATCTAGCGGATCGTGGTGGCCCATGGAGGAGACCAGTGGGCGCGAAAGATCGGTACTCATCTTCCACACCATCCGTCGACCGCTTGGATCGAGATAGGCGAAGGCATCATGGGCCACCTTCGCCAGCTCCCGCGCCCAGGTGTTGAACTGCGATTGCTTTGTCCACCGGTACACCTGGTCCAACGCGTGCATCCATTTGGTCAGGTAATGGAAGTACTGGCCGTCCCGGCGCCACTCGAGTTGCTCGTCAAAGGGCTCGGAGACGCGTCGCTCGGGGAGCTCCTTGCCGATTCGCAACCCGCCTCGAGTCGGGTGAGCCTCGCCTTCTTGTCCGCTGAGTCCGCTGATCCATCCGCTTCGTGAATCATCGGTGCGATAGGATCCAAGCACGTGATGCACCTGGCCGACCAACCGCAGCGCAAGATTCGTGTAGCGCTGTTCGCCGGTCGCCTGCGCCAACCCGAGGAAGTTGCAGACCGCGAAGGCGTCCGTCCATAGGTAGCGCTGTTTGGGTAGGTCGGAGGTGAGGCCAGTGCGCTCTGCGAAGCGCATCATGAGCTCGCTGGCCTCCTCGGCGGCTCGTGGTGTCGGAATCATTTCGCTCACGGTCACAATGTCGGTCGCTCCGCGAACATACACGAGGCGTCGCTGTCGCACCTCGTGATCCTTTTCGTTCTTTCGGTATTCGCTTCGCCGCGATGTGGCTCCGCGCTCACCTGACACTCACTCGGGAGCGTCAACGGGATAGCGGCCACGCGACCATAGCAGAGGTGATCAGGGCGAAGAAGACCCTGGCTCACCCAGCTCCTGAATTGCGCACAACGTCTCATAAGCCAACTTTGCCAGACCAAGAGCGGGCGTTTGTCTCGCCTATCCCACTCCCGGGTATCCCAATTCGCATTCGAGCATTTTTCGATTGGATTCCCTGTTATCGGCGAAGACATGCGTGACTCAGGCCAACTGACTTCGAGCGCCGCCGAGGCGCTTCCGTTCGATTGCGAGAGCTTTGATGCCGCGGTCAGCCAATTCGGTTTGATGCTTTTCGACGACAAGAAAGCCGCTACAACGGAGATGTGGAGAGTCCTCCGCCCCGGCGGTCGTCTCGCCATTGCCGTTTGGGATTCCCTCGACAATAGCCCCGGCTACGCGAGCCTTGCTTTCCTCCTAACCCGCGTCTTTGGTGCCTCTACTGCGGCCCTGTTGCAAGCACCCTTCACACTCGGGGACCCACACGCGCTTGGCTCTCTTCTCGCGGCTCGATGCCGCCCCCGAACAATCCCACCCGGGTTGGCGTCCGCCAACGCACGTGACATCCAAGGTACCGAGGCAGCGTTGGAAGGCCCCACTTCAAGTAGGCCCCTCTAAAAGACGAACCGCGAACGTGCCGGATCCCAGCGAATCGCCCGCGACTTCCGGCCGGCCGCGCGTTGCTCTAATCGCCGCAACTTGCCCTTCATGACGCCGAACACGATTCCGCTCGACAACATGGAGATGCCACCGATGAGGAGTAGTGGATAACCGATGACCACCATAGCCTTGCCTCCTGGGGTGCATCGATCCCAGCTCATCGGTTCGTCCGCACATTGGTTGGCTTCCGCCGGGAACACCAACGCCGCTCCAACGGCGGTCGCGACCGCCGACCCGATGAGGATATTGCGCGATCGGAACGCAACCCAGGCGAGCTCTGCGCGCTCGAGCTCCTCCGCCTCGCTCAGCGGAGGGGGTGTTGGTGCTCGCGGTTGAGGGGTCGTCGTCGGGGGCGGCTCGACGATGATCTGGAGGGGCTCGGGCGGCGCCGCGTTTAGCTCTACGACGACGGGATCTTGGGCGCCGGATCGCCCCGGAACCCCTCCTGCCAAGGCAAACACGAGCACCCCCAAGCCGAGCAGTTTCACAGACCGGTGCACCAACCCCATCAACGCCATGATACACGCACGGTGCAGCGAAGCGCGATGTCATTGCGGTTGGGCAGCTTGTTCTGCAGCGGCGGTGGTGCCACTCGCGCACTTACGAATGATCCTCGCCAAGGCATCGAAATCGAGTGGTTTTCTCAAGTACGTAGCGCTCTCGTTTCGGAGGAGCTTTTGGATCTGTAGATCATCTTCCCATAGACCTGAGATGTACACGGTGCTGGGAATTGGCCGTATTCGGTTGAGCTCACCGATGAGCTCATCGATTGCCATGTCGGGGAGTCCAATGTCCGTCACCACCACGTCGATTGTGCTTGCGGACTCAACATAGGCCGCGAGCGCCTCTGCCGCAGTGCCTGCTGCGATTACGGTGATGCCCTCTTCGCCCAGTAGCTCACTCGTCGCCATACGGGCGTTGTCGTGGTCCTCGATGAGAAGGATGCAAACCGATGAGGTGGACGCTTCGGGCGAAGCCGGCCTGTGGGTGGCGTGCGCTTCGGCGCTCGGTTCGATCATCAAGACTTTGATAGCCTCGCGAAGCCGCTCTGCTGCGAACGGTTTCTGCAGCAGAGGAGTCCCTTGTGTGATTCGCCCTGTCTCCGCCAGATAGTCGGCCGGATGTGCCGACATCATCAGAACTGGGAGGGAGCCCTGTCTGGCGCGCACTTCCTCAGCCACCAGCATGCCATCGCCACCCGGCAAGACGATGTCGGTCACGAGCAGATCGAGGGATTCGGAACTAGCAACGTCCACAGCTTCGTCGCGGTCCTTGGCCTCGACGACGTGAAATCCGAGATCTTGCAGGTAGTCTCGAACCGTCATGCGCACCGTGGTGTCGTCTTCAACCAGTAGTGCCGTGCCGCCCAGTTGTTGCTCTGCAGAAGCCGCGCCCACATCGTCCGCTCTTTCCGCGCCGGCCCACGGCAAAAAGACACGGAATTCGGTGCCCTTGCCCTCCTCGGTGTCGAGTTCGATGGTGCCACCAGCGTCCTCAACGATTTCGAAGACTGTGCTCAGGCCGAGTCCGGTACCTTTGCCAACCGGCTTTGTCGTGAAGAACGGCTCGAAGATGCGCGCCTTCGTGTCCGCGTTCATTCCGGTCCCGGCATCCGTCACCGACAGGACCAGGTAGCGGCCTGGGGCGAGACCGTGTGGGAGCTCAGACTCTGCAGAAATGTCTGTCGCCCACGTGGCAATCTTGATCTCTCCGCCGCCGGGCATCGCATCCCGGGCGTTCACAACTAGGTTGATGACGATCTGCTCGATCTGACCTCTCGCGCAAGCGGGGATCCCGCGCTCCGCGCTCAACACCGTCGATAGCGAGACATCGCGTCCGATCAGGCGCTTCAGCATCTCTTCCAGACGATCCACGACTCGATCGAGGGCGCTTTGCTCCTTCTGACCGGTCCCACCTTTGCGTGTCACCGCCACGAGCTGGCGTGTCATCGCCGCGCCGCTCTCTGCCGACTGTCGGATGTTATCGAGGTAGGGGCGCGGTGCATCGGACTGAATCCGTTTGCTTGCGATTTGTGCGCATCCGCTGATCCCC
>CALJYC010000143.1 GCA_937984275.1 uncultured bacterium
CCACGACGGTGTACGCGATCTTCACCTTGTTTTCTTCGAGCATGTGTCCTCCTGGTTGGAATGCGTTTCCGCTCCAATGCACGGATGGTGCCACTGGTCGGCCTAATGATCCTCGGTAGCTACGCGGCTCGAGTCGGCGAAGCGGGCGGTGAGCGTCGGCGGCCGCCACACGATCGGCGGTCCACTTTCGTTTGTTGGCTACGGGAGTTCCTGTCAGTATCCCGCCGACCAGGTTGAGAAGGAGTCAGATGAAGATTTCACTTTCTGAGGGCACTTGGGACAAGTCGACCGCGGACATCGTCGCGATCGCCGTTCCATCGGGGAAGACGAAGCTCAATCGAGCGTTGGGCCGGATCGAGGCCGTCACGGGGAAGGGCAGCATCAAGCCACTCGCTTCCGACGAACGCTTCGAAGGCAAGGCGTCGCAGACACTGAAAGTCGCCGCAGGAGGCAAGGCGAAGTCCCGTTGGTTGCTGCTCGTGGGGATCGGCGAGGTCAAAGACGTTCAGAAGGTTGCTTGGAAGATGGGGCATGCGCTCGCAACCGTTGCACGCGCGCAGAAGAGCGCGGCGGTCGAGCTCCCCGCAGTCACTCCGGAATCGGTCCGCGCCGTGTCCCAAGGGCTCGTCGGCGGGGCCTACCGCTACACCGAGTACAAGAGCGACAAGAAGGAGAGCGCGACGCTCACATCCGCTGTCATTCTCGGCGCCCCGAAAGGCGAGCGCGGCCTCACCGCTGCGGTCCGGGCGGGCAAAGCGGTCGCAGAAAGCGCCAATTTCGCCCGTGATCTCGTGAACCGCCCACCCAATGACTTGACCCCCGTGACCTTGGCCCGCGCCGCCTCGAGCGAGTCCAAGAAGCTCGGGCTGTCCTGCCGCGTGTGGAACAAGGCTCGCATCCAAAAAGAAGGCATGAACCTGCTGCTCGCGGTGAACAAAGGCAGCGCGATCGAGCCGCGGGTCATTCACGTGGTCTACAAACCTGCGAGCCCAAAGAAGAAGGTCGTTTTCGTCGGGAAGGGCCTGACCTTCGACGCAGGCGGCCTGTGCATCAAGCCCGCGGGCTCGATGATGGATATGAAGTGCGACATGGCCGGGGCCGCCTCGACCCTCGGCATCGTGTTCGCTGCCGCACGGCTCAAGCTTCCCGTCGAGGTTCATGCCGTCGTGGGTTCTACCGAGAACATGACCGGTGCAAAGGCATATCGACCTGGCGACGTGTACAAGTCCTTGGAAGGCAAGACGGTCGAGGTCGTCAACACCGATGCCGAGGGCCGGTTGGTCCTTGCCGACGTGCTGACCTGGGCGGTGCGCAAGCTCAAGCCGGACTACATGATCGACCACGCGACCCTCACCGGCGCATGCATGGTCGCGCTCGGTCCCTGGCGCGCCGCGCTCTACACCGACGATGATGAGCTTGCTTCGAAGTATCTCGATGCCGCAGAGGGGGAGGGCGAGTCGTTCTGGCGCATGCCGCTCGACTCGGATCTACGTTCCACCCTCAAGAGCTCCATCGCCGATCTCAAACACATTGGCGGCCGCTACGGCGGATCGATCACGGCGGCGCTCTTCCTCAAGGAGTTCGTCGACGAGACCACCTGGATGCACCTCGACATCGCGGGCCCAGCGTTCGTCGACCGCTCACACGGGCGGCTACCGAAGGGTGGGACTGGCTTTGGTGTAGCGACCGGGGTGAGATTCCTGGAAAGCCTCAAGTAGCGGCTTGTCAGAGCCGATACGGGAACGTCACCTTGAATGAGGACTGCTTGAATCGCGGGACGCGCGCGCGCTTGACGGCGGATTCGATGCAGGAGCCCACAGGGGTGCCCTTGAACGGGCCCGAGGTGACCTTTGCGCTCGAGGCGCGGCCCGTCTTGCCACTAAACACGACGTTGACAGCGGCCGTTCCGCCGGCGTCCTTCTTGCAGGCCTTCACGCCTCCACTCACGCCCTGAAGCGCGGTCTTCACGTCGTTACGCGTCGGCGCGTCAGGAAGGCTCGAGCCGCTCGAGCTCGATGACCTCGTGGTCTGTTTGGGCTTCGAAGGAGATGAGCCGCCGACGACTTCGTCCATGAGCGCATCGAGATTGTTGCTGCTGCGCTTCTTGGGCGTCGGCTCTGGCTTCGGGGCGGCCGTACTTTTGGACGTTCGCTGGCGTCGTTGCGAGCTCGACGAGGTGCGCTTCCTCGGTGCGGGTTCCGCGATCTCGGGAGCGGCCTCCGCGGGCTCCTCGATCGTCGCCGCCTCAACGGGCTCTGCATCAGCGAGCGCCTTCTCGGGCGGGTCTGCCGGGGCCTGTGCCGCGGTCGCCACTTTGTTGGAACCGGGGATTGGCTGGCCGGGTTCCTGCTCGGCTGCCACCGTGATCTCGAGCGCGTCGTCTTGGGAGCCGCCGAGGGCCATCCCGACGCCGATGCCCGCGCCAACGATGGCGATGACGGCGATAGCGGCCCCGCCAATCCACAGCCAGCGGTTGCCATCAGAGGTTTCCAGCGGTGCTGGGCCAAGCAACGGCGCGCCAAGCGCAGCGCCGCCGCCGCCGGTTCCGATCGACAGCAGATCATCGACCGCTTGTGACGGCGCGGCCTTCGTGCCGGGCGTGGTGGATTTCGCGAGCGCGCGAATGTCGATGAGCCCCGAGCCCTCGCCTGCTGCTTGCTGGGCGCCTTGTGCGCCGGTTGAGGCGGACGGCCGGCTCGACGCAACAGGTGCGGACTCAGCAGGGGAGCCGCCGCGCGATGCGAGTTGCTGTAGATTGGTGAGGGAGAAGAGCACCGAATTCTCGTTGCGCTGGCCGGTCATGCGCTGCGGGGTCGACGCGCCCACGGCGCCTCCGCCGAAGCCCATGCCGCCGGGTACGGCGCCCGAGTCCTGAGAAGCGGCAGCCAACGGCGAGTCTTCGGACCCCGTTGGCGTGGGGCTCTCGTCGAAGCCCGCGAACATGTTGTTGCTCGTGTCGATCTCACCCGTCGGCTCGCGACCGTTGCGGTCGCTGAAGAGATCGCCGCCAGTGCCGAACGCTGAGGTATCATCCGTCTCGGCCGACGCGCTCTTTGCCTGCGCGGTTGCCCCCCCGAACACCTGCGCGAGATCGGGCACGTCTCCGGCTGCCTTCCAGTCGTCGAACCCTTCCTTCCACACGTACGAGTCGAGGCCGACGCTGCCCTTCGCGAACAATTGGCTGAGCTCGATTGGGCGGAGCGGCCCCTTCTGCTCGCCTTCGACCACGATGTACCAGGCGGGCTCGCCGCCCGGGTCCTGCGGTGAATCTGCGTCACCGAACGGGTGTGCGCCGGTCTGATCGCCGCGAACCTCCAGAACCGATGAGCACTTCTTGCACCGGATCTTGAAGATTTTCCCAGCGACCTTTTCGTCGGCGATGGAGTATTTCGCACCGCAGCTATCGCAAACGATCTTCATCTATAGCCCCCGTCTCCTCCCGGCCCAGGACAACTGGACGCGCGCCGGATCGAAGATTCCCCTTTAGGACCGCGATCATAGCGGTCCTGTCCTATGCCGAGCAAGAAGTCCACGAAGGTTGTCCCCGCGAGCTTGGACCCTCATCTGCCCGAATCCTTGGGTCTTTTCAGTTCACGACCACCAGCTGGGTCCCGTCATGGCCGCAGAATAGGTGGGTTGCAGCGTGACGCATCCCACATTCGGGGCAGATCTTGTTGGTGTCGAGCCTCAAGGGGGGCCGCGTCGCGCTCGCCGCCCCGTAGAGGCCGTACGGGACCAATTCGTCTGCATCTTCAGGGCAAAAGCTCGCATCGAAGGGGTAGCCGCGCCGGCAGGTGGGGCAGATCATCCCCTGGGTGAAGGGTCCCGACGAGCAGCCTTCCATCAGCTGCGCTCCATCACGAACACAGAAGCGGTCTCGGGTCGGGTACTCGGAGAGGCACACCGGGCAACTCCTCAGGGGCCCCGGTTCGGGCTTCGTGGCGCTTTGCGAGCCCTGCGGGGGCTGGATGTCCCTTTGCAGGATGGGCGCCCGTTTAGAAGGCGAATTGGTGGTCACCGTTCGTTGGCGCTGCTGGGCCCTCTTGAGCGCCATGAGCGCGACGGCGAGAACGGGCAACAGTGCGAGGGACCAGGCCATCGTCGAATTGTGCCGCATCGCTTGAGCCCTACGCCAAAAAAAGCCCGGGAGGTGGGGCCGCCCGGGCTTCTTCTACGGTATTTGCGGACTGCGAAGAAGCTAGAGCTTCTTCACAGCGTCGGTCAGTGCCGGCACCGCATCGAAGAGGTCGGCGACCAGGAAGTAATCGGCGACCTGAGCGATCGGCGCTTCCTTGTCCTTGTTGATCGCGACGATCGTCTTGCTGCCCTTCATGCCAGCCAAGTGCTGGATCGCGCCCGAGATGCCGATGGCGATGTAGAGCTTCGGCGCGACAACCTTGCCCGTCTGGCCGACCTGCAGCTCCGGCGGCACGTACCCCGCGTCGCACGCGGCGCGGGACGCACCCATCGCGGCGCCCAGTGCGTCGACCAATGGCTCGATGATGTTGGTGAAGTTCTCTGCGCTCTTGAGCGCACGACCACCCGACACGACGACGTCTGCATCACTGAGCTCCGGGCGTTCGCTCTTCACGACCTCGACCCCGAGGAACTCGACCTTGTCCGCCGCCGGATCGCTCTGTACGGCGATGTCTTCCGCGGGGCTGGCGCCACCGGAGGCCTCCGCGGCGTCGAACTCGGACTGACGCACGGTGACGACCTGCTTGTCGGTCAGAATCTCGACCGTACCGGACACGTTGCCCGCGTACATCGGGCGTGTGTACGAAAGCTTGCCGCCATCCACGTTCACCGCCGAGATGTCGGACGCGACGCCTGCGCCGAGCTTGGCAGCGGCGCGCGGGAGCAAGTCCTTGCCGTAGGCACTCGCGCAGGCCACGAGGACGTCGTAGCCCTTGCCAGCCTCCGCGACGGTTGCCGCATACTTCTCGCAGGTGTAGCCGCCGGCGATCTCCGCCTTGAGCACCTTGCCTGCGCCGTAGCCCGCCAGCTCGTCGGCTGCCGCGCCTGCGCCCTCTCCGATGGAGAGGATGTCGAACGAACCGCCGGTTCCTTCCGCGATCTGCTTCGCGGCCGTGACGGCACAAAGAGTGGTTTTGCGTGCCTTGCCCTCAAGCAACTCCGCAACAACGAGAACATTAGCCATGTCTGATGCTTCCTTTCCGTTTCTCGAGGGTTAGATGACCTTGGCGGTGTTGTGGAGCTTGTCGACGAGATCCGCGGCGTCCTCGACGAACGTCGTTTCACCCGAACGCGCCGGCGGGAGCTCGAACTTCGTGTAGTTGAGCGCCTTGGCGGTGTCGACACCGAGGTCGCCGATCGACATCTGGTCGATGGGCTTCTTCTTGGCCTGCATGATGCCCTTGAGCGA
>CALJYC010000144.1 GCA_937984275.1 uncultured bacterium
TGGCTTCGAGTATCTAAAGCACATCACCAAGGGCGAGGTGCCGGACGATCGGCTTTGGCTGTACATCCGCGAGAGCAAGCGGGTGCTCGCATACCTGCGCGACAAAACGCACGTCCGGTACATCCCGCTCGCGAAGTACACCGACTACTACCCCGAGGCGCCTGGCGGACGTGCTGGAGGGCGGTCGATGGACCCGGTGCCGTTCGATGGGTCGAAGCTGCGCGAGGATTTGATTCGGTTGCGGAGGCCTCACCCCCAGTCGCAGATCCTAGGCAAGTTCGGGATCACCGCGAAGCAAGCTCAGGCTGCGATCGGGGTCGGTTTCAAGACCATGATGTTCATGGCTTGGCAGATGTTCTTGTACATGCTGCGCCACTTCAAGCGTAAGCGCTGGGGGCGGGACACCAAGCTTTGCGCAGGCAACTCGCTGATGGGCCGGCTCCTTCTTTCGCTCAAAGAACGCAAGGTCCCCACGTGGCTCAATACGGGCGTCGAAGAGCTGGTGTTCGAAGATGGCAAGGCCGTCGGGGCGGTGCTCAACAAGGAGGGCAAAACCCTTCGCGTAAAGGCGAACCGCGGCGTCGTACTGGCGGCAGGCGGGTTTTCGCGGAATCTCGAGATGCGCCAGAAGTATCAGCGGCATCCCATCACGACCGAATGGACGGCGGGAACCCCATCGAACACTGGTGATGCGATTCGAATGGGGCGCGATGCCGGCGGTGCGCTCGGCCTCATGGATGAAGCCTGGTGGACGCCGGTGTCCCTGGTGCCGCGGTCGCCGTTCTCATGGGTGTTGGTGGTGGAGAAGAGCCTGCCGCATGGGCTGTTTCTCAACCAAGACGGGAAGCGATTCACCAATGAGGCGGCGCCCTACATCGACGTCGTCAACGGCATGTACGACGACGTGGCGAAGAACGGCGCGGCGGACCCCCGTTGGTTCCACATCTTCGATGCGACGTACCGCAAGTCGTCGATCGCCGGACCGGTGGCACCTGGCAAGGTCATGCCGGACAAGCAACTCCCGCGCCGCTACCGGGATGGCAACTTCCTCTACAAGGCCGAGACCCTCGACGAGCTCTGTGAACAACTCAAGATTCCGGCGGCGACCACGAAGGCGACGATCACCCGCTTCAACGAGTACGCCGTCAAGGGCGAAGACCCGGACTTCAACCGCGGCTGGAGCGCGCAGGATCGCTACTACGGCGACCCGAACGTGAAGCCGAACTGCTCACTCGGTCCGATCGAGACCGGCCCGTTCTACGCCGTGCAGATTTACCCGGGTGACCTCGGCACCAAAGGCGGCCTCGTCACCGACGAACACAGCCGCGTGCTGAAAGAAGACGGCCAGTCGATCCCCGGCCTCTACGCGGCAGGCAACTCGGCGGAATCCGTGATGGGACGCACCTACCCGGGCGCCGGAGGCACCATCGGCCCAGCCCTGACCTTTGGTTTCCTCGCGGCCGAAGACGCCGCGCAAGAACCGAGCAGCCAGAACAAGCAAGAAGCCGCCGAATGAACGGTCGCGATTGGCGCCTCTTTGGGCGCCTCCACACCAAGCTCTACAAACGCTTGGGCGGCCGCTTCGTCGGCAGCGTCGGCCTGGGCCGCAAAGTCTTGCTGCTCACGACGACGGGCCGAAAAAGCGGCAAGCAGCGAACGACCCCTCTCGTCTACATGCCTGACGGCAACGACTTCATCGTCTACCCCTCCAACGGCGGCAAGGAATCCCCCCCAGCTTGGTGGCTCAACCTCCAAACCACCCCCACCGCCACAACTACGCCCAAACAGTCACCCGCCCTAAAGGGACACTCTCCTATTCCCTAAGCACCCGAAACCGCTCCACTTCTCAGACAAAGATCGCAGCACCTAGATCCCGCGCTCTTCGCTGGCCGCGCGAGGTACCCACGAAACCAGTCGCTGCGATCTTTGTCGCGGAAGGTGTGTGGTTTCGTGGGGTTGGGGGGGTGGAGAGTGTCCCCTAGAGGGGGTCGATGTCTAGGGTGGTGTGGGTGGGGGGGAGGCCTTGGGCTATTCGGGCGGCTAGGTGGGCGGTTACGGTGCGGAGGAGTTTTCGGTCGGGGGATTTCAGCATGAGGCGGTAGTGGTAGCGGCCTCTTAGGCGGACTAGTGGGGCGGGGGCTGGGCCTAGGACTTGGACTGCGCCGTCCTTGACCGCTTGGTGTTGGCGAGCGGTTTCGGCGAGGAGTTGGGTGGCGCCTCGGGCGTCGGCTTCAGCGCCGGCGTGGACGCGAACTGTGACCAGGCGGGCGAAGGGAGGGTAGCCGACTTCTTCGCGGGCTTGGATCTCTTCGGCGTAGAAGCCTTCATAGTCGTGTTGGGCGGCGAGGCGCACTGCCGGGTGATCGGGCTGGTAGGTTTGCAGGATGACCTTGCCGGGTGTGTCGGCGCGGCCTGCGCGGCCGGCGACCTGGGCGAGCAACTGGAAGGTTCGTTCGGATGCGCGGAAGTCTGGAAAGGCGAGGCTTTGATCGGCAAGTGCGACGCCGACGAGCGTCACTGCGGCGATGTCGTGTCCTTTGGTGACCATCTGCGTACCCACCAGCACGTCGACCTCGCCGCTCCGCAAGCGATCGAGAACCGCCTCGACACCGTCCCCGGAAGCCGTGTCACGGTCGAGCCGAGCAACGCGAGACTTGGGGAAGCTCTCTTCGATGGATTTTTCGAGCTGTTCGGTCCCTACCCCGATCCGCTTCTGCTCGGTGCTGCCGCACGAGGCGCACGGCATCGCGGCCGCCCGATGGAAATCGCAGTAGTGGCATCGAAGCGCGCCCTGCCCTCGATGCTCGGTGAGAGCGACGCTACACGCGGGACACTCAGCCACCGCGCCGCACGCGGCGCAGCGCACACTCGGCGCAAATCCGCGCCTGTTGAGGAAGATGATCGCCTGGTGGCCGGTTTCTAAACAGCCGCCGATCGCAGAATGAAGCGGACCCGAAAGCAGCGGGTGACCCGTCGGGCCTTTCCGGTGGCGCCGCAAGTCGACGATTTCGACGTCAGGCATGGTGGCGCCGGTGGCGCGCGTGGGCAGAGAGAGCAACCGGATTCGTCCCTGGTTGGCCCGATAGTACGTCTCCACCGACGGCGTCGCGCTCCCCAAGACGCACACCGCCCCCGCGTACTGCGCCCGCAGCAACGCCATATCGCGAGCGTGATACCGAAAGCCCTCGTCCTGTTTGAAGGATGGGTCGTGCTCTTCGTCGACGACGATCAAGCCGAGATCGGCGACCGGCGCAAACAACGCAGAGCGCGCTCCAATTGCCACCTGCACTCTCCCGCGGCGGAGCGCCTGCCAGGCATCGTCACGTTGGCGCGCAGTGAGACCGCTGTGAAGCACGGCAATGTCGTCTCCGAACCGAGCGCGGAAGCGTCCGACGAGTTGGGGCGTCAGCGCAATCTCGGGCACGAGCAGGATCGCCCCCCGACCGGCCTTGCGCACTTCGTCGATCGCGCGAAGGTACACCTCGGTCTTTCCCGAGCCAGTGACGCCGTGCAGAAGGAACGCCTCGCCGGTGCGCCCCAGGATCGCCTCGTTGATCGCGTCAATCGCGAGCTGCTGCGCATCGGTTGGCGGGTGCGGCGCGTCACGGGTCACCGGAGCACGAAAGAACGGGTCACGGCTCGCTTCGACCTCCTCGAATTCGACGAGACCTCTACCGACGAGCGAGCGGACCACAGCCCGGGGGTCGTTCAGCTCACCGCGAAGCTCGTCGAGTAAGACCGACTCGCGAGTCGCCAGTCGGTCCATCAGCTTCTTCTGCCGAGCGCCCAAACGAATGCCCTCGGTCTCTTTGCCGGTGGGGGTCACCTTCCACGTCGTGTGGTGCGCTACGCGCTGACCGGGAAGGTTTTCCGCGGGTTCGAGAAAGCCGTCTGCGCGCAGCCGGCGCATGGCCCCGGCCGGGAGCGCCGGAGCCGCCGCCCGCAAGACTTCACCGAGCGGATGCATGTAGTACTTGGCCGCTTGATCCAGAAACCGCAGTAGCTCTGGCGTGAACACGGGCTCGGGTTCGAGGAGTCCTGCGACCGGAAGCGCGCGCGACACACCTTCGGGAAGATCGTCGCGACCACCCACGACGAACCCCGCGAGCTTGCGCCGGCTGAACGAGACGGCGACGCGGCTCCCCGGCTGTAGAGCGCCTCCCAGACCGCTTGGCACGGCGTAGGTGAACACCTTTCGAAGAGGAACCGGAAGGGCCACTTCGACGTAGGGCGCGACAATCGGCTCGGACGCACTCTCGGTCATGCGGCGCCTACTTGCGCTCGACGAGCGTCCCGTCGCGCCGGAACTTACCGCGGCGTCGGTCGGGATCGCGCGAATAGACCGCAAACGAAAGGTCGTCCTGCTCGCCCGCCGCCAAGCGATGCGCAGCGGCCATCGCGATCATCGCGGCGTTGTCGGTGCACGAGATCGGAGGCGGAACAAAAAGGCGAATCCCGTTGTCTTCGCAAACCTCCTTGGCGCGAGCGCGCAAACCGCGATTCGCTGCGACACCACCGGTGATGACGAGCTGATCGAGCTCCTCCTGCTTGCAAGCGAGGATCGACTTCCGCACGAGACTCTCCACGATGACGCCCTGAAACGAAGCACACAGATCGGCGAGTCCCTGCTCGTCGTCAGGCACGCCATGCTGCTGGACGTGGCGCGCAAGCGCTGTCTTGAGCCCCGAGAAGCTGAAGTCGAGGATCTTTCGGGACGCCATCGGCATTGGAAACGAGAAAGCGCCGACGTCCCCTCGCGCAGCCAACCGGTCGATCACCGGACCGCCCGGATACCCGAGGCCGAGAAGCTTACCGGCTTTGTCGAACGCTTCGCCGGCGGCGTCATCGCGCGTCTGCGCAAGGAGCACGATGTCATCAAAGGCTTCGACGCGGTAGAGCGCCGTGTGCCCCCCGCTCACGAGCAGCCCCACATAGGGCATCTTCGGCCCGCTCTGCGGCTCGTCTTCACCCGGTCGGCGCAAATACACCGCCAAGAGGTGGCCGTCCAAGTGGTTCACGCCGACGAGAGGCTTTCCGATGCTCCACGCCAACGCCTTGGCGACCTGCACGCCCACCAAGAGCGAGCCGACCAACCCCGGCCCCTGGGTGACAGCGATCGCATCGATGCCCTCGAGCCCACCGGGTGCCTTCGCGAGAGCCTCGCGAATGACTGGGATGATCGCTTGCATGTGCGCGCGTGACGCGAGCTCCGGAACGATGCCGCCGTACGGCCCGTGCATGGCGACTTGGCTCGCAATCACGTCCGCCAGTACCTCGCCTGTGTCGGTAACCAACGCAGCAGCGGTCTCGTCACACGAGCTCTCGATCCCGAGGACGCGCATCAAAGCTGCTCCCGGTGCAGCCCGAATACACCGAAGTAGTCGCACTGACCGGCATTGATCACGTCACAGTCCGCCGGATCCGGATCACAGATGATCAACCCGGGACCAGCAAGCACCCGCACCTCGATGTCGCCCCCTCGGAGCAGCGACACGAACACCATCGCGTCTCGCCCCGCGAGTGGCCCCGCATCGGGACGCGCGACAAACATGTAGTTCCGGATCCGGCCGCCTCCCGGAAACTCGTAGAGTCCGAGCTGATCGTGGGCGAGGGGCGGAATCGGTAACAAGGGGGTGTCGGTGAACGTGGCGCCGCAGCTCTCGCCGCTAGTCGAAATGGTGCCTGGGTTCTCGTACAGCTCATCGGGATCGAACGTGAGGTCCAGCGTCACACCGGATGCAAAGCCGCGGCGAATGAAGGAGCAGTCGATCCCGTTCGGGCAGTTGAGCGGATCATTCACGCCGACGATCTCGCCGCGGTACACTTCCCCCTCCTCGGTGCTGAACTCACCGAGCGTATCGCAGCCCAACGCAGCGATCAGAACGCAGATCCACCAACAGCGCCGCATGCGGCGAAGCATAGCAGAGTGCTAGATGCTGGCTCGAAGCGTTTTGCTCGCCGAAAGCCAGCGGCGATAGCCAGGGGCGTCGCCGGCCTGAGCGGCTAGGGAAGCGGCTTCCTCGTAGCGAACCTGGGCGTCACGCGCCCTGCCCGCCAGCTCGTCGATCGACCCGAGCATGCCGACCGCCCGAGCAACCATGCTCGTGGCGCCGCTCGCCCTGCCGTCCCGCTCGACGCTTCCGAGCTGGTGGGCGGCCCCTTCGTGATCGCCGGCCGCGGTCAACGCATCCGCGAGCTCGAGTCGGGTTCGAGCCACGGTGTCCGCAGAGGCCCCGATCTCGGCGAAGAGCTCGAGCGCGCGGCGATACGCGTTGGCCGCATGTTGCGGATCACTTTCGATCCGGCGGACGCGTCCGATGGCAACTTGCAGATGCGACTCGACCGAGGGTTCGACCCCGGCGACGAGCTCGAGCGCCTGCCCAAAGTGGCGCATGGCATCCCGAGGCCGGTCGCGGCGCGCGGCAATGCGTCCGAGCGACAGCAACATCTTCGCGCGCTCGGCGCTCTTGGGCATCGTCAGGTCGAGCGCTTCGCGAAGCACGCCGTCCGCGCCCGCCGCGTCGCCCGAACGTGCGAGCGCCTCACCGAGCTTGCGGCTGAACGTCGCGATCGCGCGATCGTAGACCGTGTCTCCGCTCTCCAACGTCTCGCGCCGGGCGAGCTCGAGAGCGCGACGATACTCCAGGACCGCGCCGAGGTGGTCGCCCCGAGTCATCGACGCATCACCTGCCTTTTCGAGCACGACCAGACTGGTCACTGGATCGACGCCACGGAAGGCATGCGCCGCGCGCACCTCTTGAGGCGCTCGAAGCTCGCTCAGTACCTCGTATGCGCGACGATGAAGCGCGCGGCGCGCCTCGGCAGGAATCGACGCCGCCACTAGATCTGCGATGAAGGGATGGACGATGCTCACCTTCGAGCCATCGAGCTGCACGAGCGAACTTCCGGACAGCTCATCGAGGCCCTGCAACCCGTCGTTCCCCGAGACGGCGCGAAGCGCGTCTAAGTCACAGGTCCGGCCGAGAACAGCGGCTGACTGAAGCAGACGTTGCGCGTCCACCTCGAGCCGTTCGATGCGCTGCACGATTGCGTCGGCCATCCGCGGCGGCGGCCCATCGTCAGGAGAAACCCCGAGCGCCTCCAGCTGCTCGAGGTGCAACGGAAAGACCTCGCCGCCCACCGCCTCGGTGAGCTTGTGAAGCCCCGACACCAAACGGAGATGGAAGGACCCCGCAAGGAATCGTTCCGCCTCCTCGGAGTCTAGCCCGCCGAGATGGATCATTTCGTTGGCGAGGACGCCTCGATCATGATCGCCGGCCGTCACCAAGAGCACTGGCTCGTTCCCCAGCACCCGCGCTAACTCGATGACCGTACGCTGCGTGAGCCCATCACAATAGGAAAGGTCGTCAACGATCAACATCACGCGACCACTCGACGCGCGGCCGCGGGCGCGACGTACCGCGCACGCGAGAGCCTCGGCCACAGCTCCGGTTCGCGACCGGCCGTCGCCTCCGAGCAGACCCGCAGGGTTCATCACCTCGTCCACACCCGCCCCTGCGAGCACGGACCCGAGGTCCTCGCCGTGGTCGGCCATCCTCCCAAGCTCGGAGCCGTCAACTTCGAGGAGCTCAGCCAAGATGGTTCGAATCGCGGAATAGGGAACCGGTGCCCCGGTCGAATGCGCGCCGGCCCCGACCACGAGGTCTCCTTCGGCTGCGGCGATCTCCGCGATCTCGGTGAGGAATCGTGTCTTGCCGACACCGGGCTCGCCAAACACGTGAACCCAGTGCACGCCCTGCGAGGCTGCATGGCGATACTCGCGAATCAGGCCGAGCTCCGCCTCGCGCCCCACGAACGATCGCTGCGACCCGAGCGGGGGGTAGAAAGAGGGCCGGAGCGAACGGTTGCTCCCAAGAGCAGGTTCGGGGCCGGCAAGCCGTGCGCCACACTCTCCGCAGAAGTTCTGGGCAAGGGATGAGGGGGCACCGCAGTTCGGACAGGGGGTGACTGACGCGCGAAGAACACGCACTTCGTCGAGAGCGGTGCGCAGCGCAGCCTGCATGTCTCGCGCAACTTGGTAGCGATCGTTCGCGTCTTTGGCCAGCGCCTTCATCGTCACTTCGGCGAGACGGTCGGGAATGTTTCGATTTGGGCTCACCTCGCGAGGGTCGGGTACCGGATCATTGAGGTGCCTGAGCACGACCCGCGTGGGCGTGTCGTCGATGTAGGGCAGATGCCCGACCAAGAGCTCGAACAGGACGACGCCGAGCGCGTAGAGGTCGCCCCGGCCGTCCACACCATCACCGCGGCCCTGCTCGGGAGACATGTAATCGGGCGTGCCACACACCAGCCCTGGCTTCGTGATCGAGCTTTCCTTGCCGACGATGGTGGCAAGCCCGAAGTCAACGACCTTGACGAGGTCGTCTCCCGACCGAAGGGGACGGAGAATGATGTTCTCCGGCTTGAGATCACGGTGCACGATGCCGAGCTCGTGCGCCTCACCGAGCGCATCGAGCGTGTTGACCAAGATATTGCACACCCGTTCGACTGGCAGCGGCCCTTCCTCGTGCATCACCAGCGCCAAGTCCTTGCCGCTCAAGAACTCCATCGCGAGATAGAGGATCCCGTCGTCGGTCCGGCCGAAGTCGATGATGCTGACGCTGTTGGGGTGGTTCAGGCGGCTCGAGGCCCGCGCCTCTTGGTAGAAGCGCGCCACCGTTTGCTCGTCGCCGAGCAGATGCGGGTGGATGACCTTGACGGCAACGGTTCGGCCAAGCGTCGATTGCTCGGCCTTGTAGACGCGCCCCATCCCACCGACGCCAACAACCTCCTGCAGCAGGTAGCTCCCCCCGACGACGCGGCCGACGAGCGGGTCCGAAGCCCCGCCTCCCTCCTGCTCGTCAGACGAGGCCCCGCAAGCGGAACAAAAACGCGCGGCAGCTTCTACCGACGCGCCGCAGTGATGGCACAAGCGCACCTCTGCAGCATATCCCAGGCCGTGCCGCGCTCAAACTAGCGGCCCGCTGAACACCTGGCCGGGTACTAGCGCTGCTCTTCGTCGATCCGGCGCATCGCTTCGAGCAGCAGGTGGTGCGTCGGAATCCCGATGACGTCCTCGACGGGGGTCGTATCCGGTTCGAGCTCGAAATCCCCGTCCATCAGGCGAAGGATCCCATACACCGCCTCGGCCCCGCCGAGGTCGCCGAACCGGGCATCGTGAATCGAGCCGTCCTGGAACATCAACTCGCCGTGCAACGTCCCGCTGCGCACCTTGAGACGCCCGCCCTTTCGGCCGTTCGCGAGAATCTGAATCACGTCGGGAAGCGCCATCTCTTGCAGCGAGCCCGACACCCCACGCCCACCGGTCTTCTTGGTACGGCTGTCGGCGATGACCCGGCTGGCCTTGGCTACAACCACAGCCGCCGAAGCCGGCTTTACCACGTAGTCCGCTGCCCCGAGCTCGAGCCCTCGATTGACGCAAGACTGCGCCCGCTCGGACGTGACGAACATCAACGGCACTTGTGCGTGCGAGCTCTCACGCATGCGCCGCAAGAGGTCGAACCCCTCGCCGTCGGACAGGCGCACCTCGCTCACGACCACGTCGTACTTCTCTGCGTCCAGGCATCGAAGCGCGCCCTCGAGCGAACGCTCGATCATGACCTCGTAACCTTGCCCAGCAAATTGCACTTCGAGCACCGCGGTCTCCTCCGGGTCGGGATCGACGATCAGCGCGCGATTCCGTGCGGACAGAATCTGGGTCTTCATCCCTTCATCGAGGACGATGTGTCGCAGCCAGTCGACCACGGCCGGGTCGAAGGTGGTCCCCTTGTGTGGGTCGAGCGCGTCGCAAGCTTCCTCAGCGGGAACGCGCCGTCCGAGGGCGTTGGCCTTGGTCTGCGTCAGGTCGATGTAGCTCTCGACCACTGCAAGCACGCGAGCGCCCAACGGAATGTCCTTGCCGCTCAAACGCTCCGGGAACCCCTTTCCGTCGAAGCGTTCGTAGCGGTGGCGAAGCGCGTCGAGGGCGGTTTCTGGTAGAGGCACCGAATCGAGAAGCCGGGTAGGCGCGGTGTAGACGCGACGCGCGACCTCGCGCTTGGACTCGTCGAGGGCCACATCGAAGGGCGTAACGTGGGACTCCGCTGAAACGCCGACGTCGTGCAGATAGGCGGCGATCAAGATGCCCTGAACCTGAGGCTTGGTGAGCCGAATCCGCTCGCCAACCTGCTGGCATATGCGGGCGACGCGCATGGAGTGCCCACCGCGCTCCTGATTGAGTTGCTCGATCAGCGTCACGAGCACGCTCAGTGTTTCGAGATAGACCTCGGGGTCGACGTTGAGATCGGCGGCCTGCGCCGGCGCCGAGAGTTGCTCGATGAGCGTGCGGCCCGCCGAAATCCTCGATTGCGTCTCTGGCGGAGGCTTCTCGGATTCGGGCTCTGGCAGCTGATCGTTCGCCGGCTGCTCCATCTCGATCGATGGCGCCCTCGTGCGCTGGATCAGCAGCCCGTCCTTTTCTTCGAAGACCTGACCCCACCCCGGAACAGGATCCGACTCACGCGCCGTTCTGATCTGGCGTGACGACGCCCCGCTCAACAACAGTTCGAAAGGACGATTGTCTTGATCGTAGTGCTTGGCGATCGCAGCGCGAATGGCGGCCTCGCGGGCCACGTAGACCTTTACGTCCCGCGCGCTAGTTGCGAACTGCATTTGCTGGCGAACATCGTCGTCGGTTACGTCCGCGGCGACGACCGACAGCGTCCGGCTCCGGTTGTCATAGAGAATCGGGAACGCGGTGAGCCGTTTGGCAAGCTTGCGCGGCACTTTCTTCAAGAGCGCCGGATCGACGCCGGCTTTGGCGAGCTTGTCGGAACCCACGAACCGGGTCCGATAGACGCCGGCGATGTACTTCAAGAGGTCCGCCTCGCTCATGAGCCCGAGCTGAAGGATCGCCTCTTCGGCGGTAGACTGGGTCCGCTGGGCGTGAATGAGCACCTCGTCATAAAGGCCCGGAGACACCTGCCCCTCGGCGACGAGGCGATCCAAAATCGCAACGCCACGGGTCCCTGCCGATTGTTCTTGTGAAGCCCCCCGACTCACTGCCCCTACATTCTAGCGGACCAAGTCAGGAGCGGCCCGCTTCGGGCCCCAAAAGTCGAAATCGACAAGAAAGCCCGGCCTGCTAGAGTCTGCCCCAGTGAGGCGGCGGCTGGGAACCTGGCTCTTCTTGGGCCTGACTGGGATGGGTTGTGCCACGACTGGCACGCTCCAAAATGGGGTCTACCAGGGCGAGCAGACGTCGTATCAGATCGGCGCGGTCGGCCAGGACTGGACACCCGTCACGGTCAACCAGCAAAACGACCTCGCCTGGCACAACGGAGCCAAGGGCGCAGTCATGCACGTCGACTCCGACTGTGACTCCGGCCTCGACATCCCACTGACGGCCCTGCGCAGTCACCTGATGATCGGCTTCACGGAGCGCGAGGTCATCGAAGAGGAGGTCGTCCCGATGGACGGCCGCGAGGCGCTCCGCACTCACTTCACCGCCAAGCTCGACGGCGTGCCGCGCGACATCCTGTTGCAGATCTTGAAGAAGGATGACTGCGTCTACGACTTTGGATTGATCACGCCTGCCGGACCCAGCTTCGAGGAGGCCCTGGCGGACTTCGACCGGATGCTTGCCGGCTTCACGACGACGACGGGCCAGCCGTGACCTCCGCGGCGCCATCCACACGACCTCGAAACCTCACGAACTGGGCCGACTCGCAGATCCGGCGCCTTCGATCCTTCGTCGAGGAGGTGGGCGATTCCACACTTCTGGCGGGCCGCACCTTCCGCACGATGTTCACGACGCGGTTCGACACGCCCGAATTCATCTACCAACTCGAGCTGCTCGGCGTGCGAAGCCTCGCGATCGCTGCTGCAACGGCGGTCTTCGTCGGCATCGTGATGACGATTCAGTTCGCGGTGTCTATGGAAGCCTTCGGTGCCAAGGACACCCTGGGGCGGGTCATCGGGGTTTCCGAAGCGCGCGAGCTCGCTCCATCACTGACAGCCTTGGTGGTCGGCAGCCGGATCGCCGCAGGGATCGCAGCGGAGCTCGGTTCCATGACGGTCACCGAGCAAGTCGATGCGATCCGAGCGTTGGGCGCCGACCCAATCCGCAAGCTCGTCGTGCCGCGCTTGGTCGCATGCATCTTCATCATGCCCTTGATCACCTTCATCGCGTTCATCTTGGGGATGATCAGCTCGATGCTGGTCGCCGCGTTGTCCTACGGCATTCCGATGGAGTTCTTTTTCTCCACGGCGCTCGACTCTCTGAAGATCAACGACTTCATCAGCGGTGTCTCGAAGACGCCGTTCTTTGGCTTCCTGATCGGCCTTCTAGGGTGTTACTTCGGCTTGCAGACCCGAGGCGGCACCGAAGGCGTCGGCCGGTCGACCACCCGGGCGGTCGTAGTCGTCTCGATCAGCATTTTGATGGCCGACGCGCTCCTCACGCAGATTTTCGTGAGCCTCGGCACTCTCTAAGAAGAATCAGATCCAAATGGGGGCGTCGAACGTCCTAGACAACATGGCTCGCTGGCTTTTCATGGGGGTGGTTCTTTTTTGCGTCGCGGGATGCTCCTGCGGGGCACCGCGGCCCCTTCACTCCACGGGGCAGGATCTGAGCCCGTCGTTGATGAGCGCCCCCTCCCTCGACGTATCGCGGCTCGCAAAAACCGACGACTGCGCCGACTGCCACGCGGACGTCGCCTCTCACTGGATGCACAGCGCGCACGCGTATGCCTCGTTCGACAACCCCTGGTACCGCGCGAGCATCGATCAGTTTCGCGCAGCGCGGAGCAAAGAAGAGAGTCGATTCTGCGCTGGCTGCCACGACCCGCTTCTCCTGATGTCGGGAGATATCGACCAGGAGGTGAATCCGGACAACGAGCTCGCGTACGCCGGCATCACCTGTCTCGTCTGCCACAGCGTCGAGTCGACGCGTCCCGACGGCAACGCAAGCTTCACGCTCACCGACGCGCCGGTCTTGCTTCCCGACCCTGCGAGTCCCGAAGAGATCGAAGCGCACCGGGCCCGCCTCACGATGCAGCCCCTCCGGACCGCTGCGCTGTGTGGCTCGTGCCATCGGTCTTTTTCCGGCTCCGCAATCGGGAATGAGAACCACTTGCCCGGCATCGACGACTTGGGCGACTGGGCCTCATCAGCATTTGCAGGCGGTGTTCAAGACCATCTCACATCGGTCGAAGAGAACAGCTGTCAGGGATGTCACATGGGCACCGTGGCTGCGTCCGACGCTGAGATGGCAGGCGCACGCGATGGAACCATAAGCAGTCATCGATGGGCCGCGTCTCACACCGCGATGGCAGCGCAGCTTCCGGACGCCCAACACGCCCAGCAAGCAAGCGACGAGCTCGAAGGTGCAGTGGTCGTCGACATCGGTGCGGTGCGCGTAGGCCGACGCCGCTATGTGTTGCCCAAGGAGTCTCGGCTTCGGGGCGGCGAGCGGTTGGTCTTCGATGTTCTGCTCGAGAATCAGGCAGCCGGGCACCGATTCCCTGGTGGGGTTCGCGACATGCACGACGTGTGGGTCGAAGTCGAGGTCCGCGATGCGGCAGGCCGACTCCTTGCAGTCTCTCGCCCAACCGCGGACGGCAACGATGACGTATTCGTGCTGCGGACCACAATTCTCGACGCCGCAGCCGAACCGGAGATCCTGCATCAGGTGCACCGTTTCTCGGCGCCAGCGTTCGACCGGACGCTGCCCGCACACGATGCACGGGCGGTTCGCTACTCGATGGTCCTCCCGCAGGAGCCCGAGCTCCCGTTGCGAGTCGCCGCGCGGTTGCTTCACCGCAAGCACAGCCTGCAGTTTCAAGCCTTGGCCTGTGAAGCGAGCGGCACCGAGCGAGGCCTCGCCTTCGCAGTGGGCGCCGAGACCCACGGCAAGGTCGCTCTCGATCCGTGTCTGAAGCAACCCGTCACGGAGATCGGCGCCGCCACGGTATGGATGGGCCGTGGCGCAACCGAGCGAGAGCGGACGGGAGGCGCCGCGCGACCGGCCATCGATCGGCTACTCATGCAGGCCCTAGCGCTCCTTCACGCCAAGCAGGAGCACGTTCACGTGGCGAAACCAGGCATCGATCGCGCGCTGCAGTTGGCCCGCAAAGCTCAGTTGCCTCGTCTGCAGGCCCAAGCGCTGATCCTGCGCGCGCGTTTGTCGTCGATTCAAGGACGACCGAATGAAGCTGTCGCCTTCACCCGACGGGCCGAAGCACTGATCGGACCAAATCCTGTGCTCGATCGTGTGCGGGGCAACGCGTACGCCCGCGTGTGGCGATGGAGCGCCGCGGCTGAGGCCTACCAGCGCGTCGCCGAAGCCTCGCCCCTCGACTGGCGCGCATGGCGAGACCTTGCGCAGGCGTACGGGAGCCTCTCCGACGATGAGAACGCCCTGTCTGCAGCCAATGCTGGCCTTCGTCTGGCCCCGCGTAACGAGAGCTTGTTGAGGAGCCGAGCCCTGGCGCTCGAAAGCCTGGGACATCCCGATGCAGCGCTCGCGAAGGCACGATGGCTTGCCCACCGGGCCCCCGACGCTCAACCACAACTCCTCGGGGCTTGTGAGAAAGAACACCAGAGGTGTCGTCGCGACAGGCAGCCCATACCGCACTACACCCTCTTACCTCCTAGAAAAGCGATTCACGCGAGCGTCGATCCCGGATAGGATGTTCTCAATGTCGAAGCAGTATCAGAAGAAGAGCTCCGCCTCGAAGAAGCGCGAGAAGAAAGGTCATGGCCCTTCCCGCAGCACGATTGGCGGCCAAACCACGGGCGTGATGGGCAACATGGTGGGCGGCTTCCGCCGCGCGGTTGGCTCGGAGAGCTCGAAAGACGGCAAAGACAGCAAGGGCGGAAGCCTTCTGTGGACCGCGGTGCTCGTCACGGCTGCCATCGCGATCATCGCTTGGAACTTCGCGCGTTAGTCGCGGATCGCCCGCCAGCGCAACCAGTGATCGGCAAGCACTAGCGCGACCATCGCTTCGCCCATCGGAATGAACCGCGGCAACAAGCACGGATCGTGACGGCCCGTCGTTCGGATCGTGGTCGCGTCGCCGCTCGACGTGACTGTGTCTTGGCTGCGCGGAAGGCTGCTGGTCGGTTTCACCGCGGCGCGGAGCACGATCGGCATCCCGCTCGAAATCCCGCCCAACATCCCACCATGACGATTGGAGCGCGTCACAATGGTGCCGTCGGCGTCGGTCTCGAACGCATCGTTGTTCTCGCTGCCGCGCGCCGTGGCCACCGCAAAGCCTGCGCCATACTCGACCCCCAACACCGCCGGAAGACTGAACAGGGCCTTGCCAAGATCGGCCTTGAGCTTGTCGAACACGGGATCGCCCAAGCCCGCGGGCACGTTCCGAGCGACGATCTCCGCAACGCCCCCGATCGAATCCTGATCTTTTCGCATTTTCTCGATGAGCGTGACCATGCGCGCCGCCGCCGCCGGATCGGGGCATCGAACGATGTTCGGCTCACCATCGGGAAGCGTTTCGACCTGATCGAGGGTGACCGCAGGGGGAATCGTCGCTTCGATGTCCCCAACCTGCGTCACGTAGCCGAGCACTTCACCGCCAAAGCCCTGCGCAAGGAGCTTCTTCGCGACCGCGCCCGCCGCGACGCGCGCCACGGTTTCACGAGCGCTGCTTCGGCCGCCTCCGCGATAATCACGGCGGCCGAATTTTGCGTCGAACGTGTAGTCGGCGTGTCCGGGCCGGTACACGTCCTTGATGTTGGTGTAGTCGCGTGAGCGTTGGTCCTCGTTGCGAACGATGATCGCGATCGGCGTTCCCGTCGTCTCGCCCTCGAACACGCCGGAGAGGATCTCAGGCGCGTCGGGTTCCTTTCGCTGTGTGACGATCTTGCTCTGGCCGGGACGACGGCGCTCGAGGTCCGGGATGATGTCTTCCTCCGAAAGCGGAAGTCCCGGAGGACAGCCATCGATGATCACCACGTTGGCCGGGCCATGGCTCTCACCCGCGGTGGTCACGCGGAAGGCTTGGCCGAACGTATTACCAGGCATGGGCACTCACTTCTGAGAGCCCGGGTGCCGGCCGATCGCACGCCCGACGAAGAACGGCCCCATCTGTTGGATGTACTGCGACGTTTGCACAGTCCCTCGCATCGACTGCACGACGTGCGAAAGCGGATGGAGCTCCGCTCCGATCAATCCAATCAAAAACTCGTTGTCGTTGGTATCGAGGCCATGGCATGCGAGGCGCACGTCGTGTGCGAGGTCCTGCTCACCGTACGCGCGTCCGATTGTGGCGTGCTCGCGAAGGATGCCGCCCTTCTCTCGTCCCTCGAGCTGCTCGAACGCACCGGTGCGCCGAAGCGGATACCAAACCGCCCAGTTCCACTCGGAGTTCAGCACCGTCTGCCGCGGGCGGTCGAGGAGCCAGAACTCGAGGTCTTGCTCGTAGCCGCTGCTGTACGTCCGGCCGATCATCGTCAGCTCCGGGCGCAGGGTCCAGTCACTCAAGGGCGCCGCCTCGAAGAGCGGACGAACCGAGTCGACGAAGAGCGCCGGGTCCTCACTGAAGGTCAACAGAGCAACGCCTCGCGGGTCGTTCGCGTCCGCGTAGATAACCGCGGGAATATCGGCTTCCTTCAGCGCGGAGAGCAGTGCCTCCTGATTGGCGGCAATCGAAGCCCCGGTGGGGACCTGGAAAACCAGCAGCTGCATGAACAGCCGGCGATCCATGAGCTGCGGCTCCCCGTCCTTGGGAGCGCCCCGCTCACGCGTATCGATCTTTGGTGAACCGGCTGGCGCGCCGCCGTGTTGTCCGTGCGAATGACCCATGGGGGACTCATAGCGCTTTTGCGGCCCTGCTGCACAGTGTACGCTAGCCGGGCTCCTCATGATGCGCGCGTTCAAGATCCTGGCGGCGATCCTCATCCTGGGGCTCGTGGCCCTCGTCGCGGTCGGCTACTCGCTGAACGACCCGCGCCCCGAAGGCCAGCCCGGGCCCGAAGCCGATGCGCTCGCGAAGTCGATGGAGGCCGCGGTTCGAAAGGACGCCTGGGACCGAACCGGTGCGGTTCGTTGGTCGTTCTTCGAGCAACACCACTACGTCTGGGATCGGGAACGCGACTTGGTCGAGCTCCAGTGGGGTGATTCGCGCGCCCTCTTCCGCACCGCAGATCAAACTGGCCGCGCCTGGAGCGGTGGCGTCGAGCAAACGGGAGCCGACGCGGAGGAAGCGCTGCGCGCAGCGTACGCGCACTGGATCAACGACTCTTTCTGGCTCAACCCCGTCGTGAAGTTCTTCGACCCGGGCGTCGAACGTTCGCTCGTGAAGTTGGATGACGGCCGTGACGCGCTCCTGATCAGCTACACCTCGGGCGGTGTGACTCCCGGCGACGCGTATCTTTGGATCCCAGGTCCCGACGCAATGCCCGCTAGCTGGCGCATGTGGGTCCAGATCATCCCCATCGGCGGCATTGAGACCACGTGGGACGGATGGATCGAGCTCAGCACGGGCGCGAAAGTCTCGACTCAGCATGAGGGCTGGGGCCGCATGATGACCTTCATCAGCAACGTCGAAGGGGCAGAGAATCTAGATGCGCTGGGCGCGGAGCCAGGGTTGTTCGATCCATTGTTTCAAGAGTGAGGGCGCCGGGTCACGCTGAACACGCCGGCCACGACGAGGAGCGCGCCGAGGATGCTGATCGCGTTGGGGTACTCACCGAAGAGAAGGACGCCCCAGGTATAGGCGAGAATGATCTGGAGGTACGTGACCGACGACGCGCGGCCTGCGGTTTCTAGCTTGAAGCCCTTGGTGATTTGGATCTGGCCGAGCTGCGCGGCGACTCCGATACCCAACAGAAGAAGCCACTCGAAGCCTTGTGGGAGGACGAGGCCTTCGACGGCCAAGATCGGCAAGGACGCGGGGCCGGTCACCAGCGGGAAATAGAAGACGACCACCATGTGGTGCTCCGTGGAACCGAGACGACGAATGACGACGTAGGCAATCGCCGAGAAGATCGCACCGACAACACCGATTGCGACCGCGACCTGGTCGAGTGGTGTGCCTCTAGCAAAGAGGAAGGTGGGCTGCGCAACGAGAACGACGCCGGCCATGCTGCAGACCGTCGCGATCACGTCGACCATGCGCAGCTGCTCCTTGAGCGCAAACACCGCGATCAGTGCGGCGAGCATCGGGTTGCAAAACTGAATGACGGTCGCGTCAGCAAGCGGGAGATGCGCGATCGCGTAGAAGTAGCAACTCAGCCCCATGAAGCCGGCAAACCCGCGCATCAGGAGGAGCTTCTTGTTGTTGCCCCAGGGGTAAATGCCAATGCGCTTGATCACCCACCAACTCATGATGAGGGTGACGACCACGCGGGCGAGCACGAGCTCCATGGTCGGCAGCCGCTCGCCCGCGAGCTTCGCGAACACGCTCATCACGCTGAAAAAGAGGGTCCCCACCAACATGTGGCGAATCCCGGGCGTGAGGCGATGCCAAGGTGCGAAGAGTGCCGGCACGCCGCGCGTTCTGTCTCCAAATGCGCAGGGTGCAACCTGGTGATAGGAGAATTGCATGAGAACGCTGACGAGAAGCTTCGCGCAGGGGCTGTTGGTCCTTGCACCGGTCGCCATCACTAGCTGGATCGTGTGGTACACGGTCACGACGCTCGATCGCT
>CALJYC010000145.1 GCA_937984275.1 uncultured bacterium
TCTCCAACGTGTTCCCCGATGCGATGTAGACGCGCCATGGTTGCACATTGCAGTTACTCGGAGCGTGCTGGGCCAGCCCCAACACCTCTTCGAGCACTTCGCGGGGCACGGGGTTCGGAAGAAAGCCTCGCACGGACCGCCGCTCGCGAATCGTTTGGTCTAGATCGTACATGCCGTCACGCGCGCCGTTTGGCAGTCGGAATCGTTTTCTTGATGTGAATGGCGCACTCGTTCCCGACGACCTTGCGCAGAGCCGGCTCGATGACGCCGGTTCGGACGAACTCCGCGCCGACGCCAAATGCGGCTCGTCCAGTCACTCGAACGACCACTTCTTCCTCGGTCACGTCCAGCAGCTCGATGCTGCTCGCGTCGTTCTGGAGGAGCGGGTTGAGAACGCCATCGATGACTTGCTGCACCGCTTCACGCACCCGCGGAGCATGAGGAATTGCCGCCCCAAACGCAAACAAAGCTGGGCTATACTGCCAGCCGAATGATGGAGCCCGCACGCACACGCTTACAGGTCGACGTCCGTCGGCAACAACTGTTGGAGTTGGGGCTCGAGCTGTTTGGCAACCAAACCTACGACGAACTCTCGATCGACGAGATCGCGAAAAGGGCCGGGGTGTCCAAGGGACTGCTGTACCACTACTTCCCGAGCAAGCGGGCCTTCTACGTGGCTTCGGTCCAGGAAGCGGCTCGCCAGCTGCTCGAGGAGACCGACGTCGACGAGCATGGAACGGGTCCGAGCCCGGATCCGGAGGGCGTGCGTCTGGGACTTCGAGCTTTCCTCGGATACGTGTCCCGCCGGCGCGTAGCCTACGCGTTCCTGCTGCGCGGCGGCATCGGAACCGACCCGGAAGTTGCCGAGATCATCGAGAACACACGCAAGGCGTTGGCCGACCGGATGCTATCGCGCTTGTCCCGCTTTGGGGCGCGCGGGGACGATCCTGCGACGCGCCTGCGGCTTCGGGGCTGGCTCGGCTTCCTCGAGGCATCGAGCCTCGATTGGGCCGACAACCAGACGCTCGACTTGGAGTCATTCCTTCAGCTCCTCGTCCAAATTTCCAACATCGTGTTGGCTTCGATTCTCCAACCTCCGGAACGGTAATGCACCCCTACGCGCTCTTCACGACTGCGCTCATCTGCGCGGCAACTGCAGGGTGCAGCGCTACAAAGAAGCCCGCTTCATCTCCGCCGTTGGAAACAGTCAAGCCCGATCCGCCGGCGGCTCTACCACCGGACGGCGCATCCAAAGCGAAAACGATCGACTGGAGCGCCTTCGACTCCGCGTCCGTGAGAAACCCAAACGACGGCGCCCTGCGAGGCGGGGTGCCCCTTCCACTCACGGCACCGGGGCTGCGATTCAATCCCGAACGCGACCCGAACGCTCGCTATGGCACCGTGGAGATGGTTCGCGGCCTCGTCGCAGCCGGAAACCGCGTCGACCAGGAGCTCGGAGGCCTGCCGGTGACCATCAACGACCTCAGCTACGCGCACGGAGGCCCGATTCCGCACCACCGCTCGCACCAAAGCGGCCGCGACGTCGACGTGCTCTTCTATCAGCTCGGTCCCGACGGAAAGCCGATCGAAAGCGTGGGCGCGTTCTTCGACCGCAGCGGCGCCGGCGTAGATTTCCGAGATCTGGCGGACCCCTCCGACGACGTCGCCCTGCAGCTCGACATCCCTCGGACGTGGCTCTTTGTGCAAGCGCTCATCGAAGATGGCGGGGCCCAGCTTCAGCACATTTTCGTGGCGGAGCACCTACGGACTCTCTTACTCGACTACGGGCGAGCGCACGACGTCTCCGCGACGACGCTGACGCGGTTCGCCGAGATGAGCTGCCAGCCTGGCTATCCCCACGACGACCATTTTCATTTCCGTTTCTTCTGTGCCCCCGATGACATCGCGGAGGGGTGCCGAGACTCCCCGCCGATGTACCCGTGGCAACGGCAGAGGCTCAAAGCCGCAGGCGTGCGTCCGCTACCCCTGGCTTCGAAGCGTAAGCAGGCGAAGGCCAAAATCGTCACACACGAAGAAGCGCGTGAGGCGGCGGGACCGTTGGACGCCGAAGTGGAACGCTGGCTCGAGCTCCGTAAGCAATGGATCGACCCGCCGCACCCAGGCCGCACCTATTGTCCGTGACCGGGCGGCCAGCGCTCGATGCGCTAAGGTAGCCCCGTGACCGACTTCGACTGGATCACCGACCAAGCAGTATTCGATGCGCTCGTCGATGAGCTCTCCGACACCAGCGCCTACGCGCTGGACACCGAGTTCCATCGCGAGCGAACCTACCTGCCTCAGCTCGCGGTCGTGCAGCTCGCCACCCGAGACCGCGTCGCGCTGATCGACGCACTCTCCGTCGACGTGGACGCGCTCAGCCGGGCTTTTCAAAGCGACGCAGTGTGTGTCATGCACGCAGGCTCCCAAGATTTGGAGATCTTGGAGCTAGTCTCCGGTGCCGTACCGCGGCGTATGTTCGACACGCAGATCGCCGCGCTCTTTTGCGGGTACCGGACGAGCTCGCTCGGCAAGCTCGTCGAGGGGTTCTTGGACGTTCGGCTCGACAAGAGCGCCCAATTGACCGACTGGACACGCCGTCCCCTGCCCGAGGCGGACCTCCGCTATGCCGCTTCCGATGTGGCTCACCTCTTGGAGCTTCGGGACACGCTCGTCAGTCGACTCGATGACCGGGGCCGGCTGCAGTGGGCCGAGGAGGAGATCGAACGTCTCCGTTCGAAAGACAGGTCTCCCCCGGACCCTGAAACGCTGTGGTGGAAGCTGCGTGGTAAAACCAAGCTGGGCGGCAGAGCCCGCGGTGTCGCGCAGGAGCTTGCGGCATGGCGCGACCAGGTCGCAAAGAAGCAAAACCGCCCGCCTCGAACCGTGCTGTCCGACATGGCGCTGTTGGCGCTCGCTCAACGCCCAGCACGCAACACCGAACAACTCAGGGGTGTTCGGAACCTCGACCTCCGACGCTTCAAACACACCGACCAACTACTGTCGGCGATAGAGCGGGGCACTCAGCTTCCCAAGAACGCGGTCCGTCTTCCTCCGAAGAAGCCCGAGAACCTTCCCAACGTCGAAGGCGTGATCGCGCTGTGCCTAGCGTGGCTCGCCCAGCGAGCGGGCGAAGAGGATCTCGACGTGAGCGTGCTCGGCACCCGCGACGACGTGACGAGCCTGGTGCTGGCTCAGCCTTCCCGCCTCTCTAGCGGTTGGCGCGACACCCTCGTGGGCAGCGAGCTGCGCGCGATTATCGACGGTACAGCGGGGCTACGAGTGATTGGCACCGAGCTCGAGCTGCTGGATCGCGTGCCCTCGTGATCCGCGCTACATTGATTGGGTGGCTCTAGCCAGAGACGGACGCATCGTTGTGATTGGGGCTTCGATCATCGTGATCGGAGCCGGCATCAAGCTCGCTGCGCCCTTGCTGGTTCCCGTGCTCGTCGCCGCGTTCATCGCGATCGTGACGGCACCCCTCGTGATTTGGCTGTGCGACCGGGGCGTCCCTCGCCTGTTGGCGGTCTTGTCGGGGCTCGTGCTGGATGTCGCCGCCGGCGCCGCCCTCGGCTTCCCACTCGCGGCAGCGGTTGCGACGTTTACCGCGCGAGTCCCCGAGTACGCGTCGATGCTCTCCGGCCAAATGGAGCAACTCGAGCTCTGGCTCGCCGGCTACGGCATCCACCTCGAATCGGTCTACGACTTCTCCGAGCCGACCTGGATGCTGAATCTCGCGACCACCATGGCCCAGTCCGCGGCCTCCTTCGTGTCGCAGATGATCCTGGTGCTGCTGATCGTCGCCTTCATGCTCTTCGAGTCGACCGGGCTTCGCGAAAAGCTCGCCAAGATCGCAACGCCGAGCCAAATCGACGACCTTTCTTCGACCGCGCACGAAATCAATACCTACCTGGTGGCCAAGACGGTGATGAGCGTCTTGACCGGTATCCTCGTGTTCGTGTGGTGCTGGTGGAGGGGCGTCGACGTTCCTGTGCTGTGGGGCCTCCTCGCCTCCCTCCTCAACTACATTCCGACGGTGGGGCAAATCATCGCGGCGGTTCCGGCCATCACACTCGCCCTGATTCAACTGGGCCCGGGGCAGGCGCTGATCGTCGCGGCCGGATTCGGGGCCATCAATCTGTCGATCGGCGCCATCGAGCCCCGCGTGATGGGCCAAGCCCTCGGATTGTCCGCGCTGGTCGTGCTGGTTTCCATGGTGGTCTGGGGCTGGTTGTTGGGCCCGGTTGGCGCGCTCGTCTCGGCACCGCTCACAATGGTGATCAAGCACTCCCTCACGCACAGTGACGACCTCCGATGGTTGGCGCATCTCCTTGGGCCGTCCCCCAAACCGGCCGGCAAGCCGGGACAACAGAACGCCGACTCCGCGGACGAGCTCAGTCGCGTGTGAGCGCGTCGCCCGCGCGTTCGGCAAACCGGAGAAGAACCTGCAGCGCTGCAGCGCTCGGTGTCGCACGCCCCTGAC
>CALJYC010000146.1 GCA_937984275.1 uncultured bacterium
CCTCGCCACCGGCTTCGAGACGAACTACTTCGGCAACGAGTCGTGGAAGAAGTACGCCCCAGGGATGAAGACGATCGATGAGGCCACGGACGTCCGCGCCCGGTTCCTGCTCGCCTTCGAACAGGCGGAGTTCGAGCAGGATGAAGCGGCAAAGCGAGCGGCGCTCACCTTTGCCATCGTTGGCGCTGGCCCAACAGGTGTCGAAATGGCCGGCGCGTTGGCCGAGGTTGCGGACGACATGCGAAAAGACTTTCGGTCCATCGACACGAGGACTGCTCGCATCATCCTGCTCGACTTCGCAGATCGGGTGCTGAGCTCGTTCGACCCGGCCTTGTCGGAACGGGCCAAGCAAGACCTCGAGTCCCTGGGCATCGAGGTGCTTCTGGGTACTAGGGTCACGCACCTCGACGACAAAGGCTTAACGGCCGAGACCCCGGATAGGCCGATTCGGATCGATGCGAACAACGTCATTTGGGCGGCCGGCGTCAAAGGCGGTCCTTTGGGCGAAACTCTCGGTGCCGAGCTCGACCGGGGGGGACGCGTCATCGTAGGCGACGACCTCTCGGTCCCGGGCCACCCCAACGTATTCGTCGCCGGGGACATGGCTCTTCGTCTCGATGACGAGACGGGCCAACCGGTGCCCGCGGTCGCCCAAGGTGCGATTCAAGGGGGCAAGTTCGTCGGGAAGACGATCGCGGCCGAGATCGCGGCTTCACGAAGAGGTGAGCCCGAGCCGCTGCGCAAGCCTTTTCACTATGACGACCGAGGTTCCATGGCGATCATCGGTCGGAACCGCGCTGTCGCCGAAATCGGCAAGCTCCGGTTTGGTGGCTACTTCGCTTTCCTGATGTGGGCCCTGATTCACATCCTGTTCCTGATCGACTTTCGCAGGAAGCTGGTCGTGTTTGTCGAATGGACTTGGCTCTACTTCACCGGAGGCCGCGGCGCGCGCCTCATCACCGGCGACGACCGAATGCCCAAAGTGATCAAGCCGCCACCTGATTATCGGGCGAAGGCCCGTGATTCCCTGCCCCATGCGCCGAGTCAGTAAAAGGAGCGTACCTCTGGGGTGAAGTCAGCTTGCGCGTCCGTTTGAAGACCTTAGACGCTCAACATGAGTCGCTCAACTCTCCCTCTCATCATCGCCTTCCCACTCGCCTTCGCGGTTGCGGCAAACGCCGCGATCGACTTCACGCTCGACGACCAGTACGAGAAGCCACACACCCAAGCGGACATCTTCGCCGGCAGAGCGGTAGTCATGATGGCAGGGATGGAACGCAAGACCCCGGACGCTATGGAGGCCTGGGACAAAGCACTTCGGCGGAAGGCGCCGCCGACCGTGCTTGTCGTGGGGCTGAGCAACCTCGAGGGCGTCCCCTTCTTCGTTCCAAAGAGCTCGATCAAGAAGGCCCTCGTGAAACAGCTCCCAAACACAGTCGTGTTGTGCGATTGGAAGGGTAAGACCTACGCGAAGCTGGGCTTCCCGAAGGGCTCGACGATCTCGGTCGCAGTCTTCGATGCCCACGGCAAGCGCCTGGGCGTCGTCGATGGACCCGTTACCGACGAGCGAATGGCGCAAGTCCTCGCACTCCTCCCGCCGTGAAATAGCGGAACTTTGGGAACGAAGCCCGGATGATGTAGCAGCATGAAAGCCGGTTGGGCGAGCCCTCGGCGCACTGTCACCGCCCGAAGGACCTGACAACCATCGTCGATTGCGATACATGCCCCGAGTGACGGCTCGGGAGCGCCACTTGCTTTGGATCGTGCCGCTTGTGGTGGCGCTTGGCGCAGGAGGCTGGTGGGCGTTCCGCCGCACCGAGGGTCCGAGAGTCGACGCGATCACCCCGGTCCGCCAGCCGATGGTGCAGACCATCGTCACCTCGGGTCGCGTGGTCCAGCGCCGGCAGTCGAAGCTTGGCGCAATGATTCCCGGGACTGTCGCCGAGGTGGGAGTCGAGGACGGTGATCGCGTCGAGGCCGAGGCGTTGCTCGTGCGTCTGGCGGATGAAGACGCGCTCGCCAACCTTGCCGAGGCCGAGGCGTCCGTGTCGGAGGCGGAGGCGAGGCTCGCGCGTGTGCAGGGCGTCGGGAGGCGTATGGCGGAGCAAGCGCTGCGGCAGGCCACCATCGAGGCGAGGCAGGCCGAGGTAGAGTTTCAGCGGCAGCAGGCACTCGCCGGGAGCGGCGCGGTGAGCGAGCTGACCTTCGAGCGCGCGCGCCGCGATCGCGACCAGGCGCGGAGCCGGCGTATATCCGCGTCCCTTGAGGTGGCGGCGGCTGCGCCGAAGGGAAGTGACGTGGCCGTGTCGGCTGCAGCGCTTTCGCGGGCGCAGGCTCGACTCACCGCGGCGCAGGTTGCGGTCGAGCAAACGCGGATTCGCGCACCGCTCCCCGGCGTCGTGCTCAAAAGGCATGTCGAACCTGGTGAGGTCGTCCAGCCCGGAGAGGCGATCGTGACCTTCGCCGGGGATGGCCCGCTGCAAGTTCGCATTCAACCCGATGATTCGAACCTCGCACTGCTGCAATTGGGTCAGCACGCCTTGGTGTCTTCCGAGGCCTTCCCCGAGCAACGGCTCGGGGCATCGATCAGCCGAATCGCACCTTCCGTGGACCCTGTCCGCGGCACGGTCGAAGTGGACCTGGATATCGAGGACGAAACGGACTTGAGGCCCGACATGACCATGACGGTCGAGATCGAAGTCGGGCGCACGTCGAGTGCGCTGGTCGTTCCGAGCTGGGCGATCCGTGACCTCGGAAGCGATAGGCCGTGGGTCATGATCGCCAAGGAAGGCGAAGCACGGCGCCGCGATGTCGAGCTCGGGCTCGAAGGCGACGACGTCGTTGAGGTGGTCTCGGGCCTCAGCACAGACGATCGCGTGCTTTCTCCGATGCTCCCGATCGAGGAGGGCTACCCAGTGCGTCTACGCAAGGCGCCAGGGGCCGCGAACGTTGGCGACGAGGAGGGCGGCTAGTGCTCGCGCTCCAACTTGCATGGAGATTTCTGCGAGAAGGTCGGACACAGTCGTTACTCATCCTCGCCGGCGTCACGATTGGAATTGCCGCATTCGTGTTCGTCTCGGCGATCATCGAAGGCCTTCAAGTCAACTTGCTCGAGCAAACCCTCGGTAGCCAGGCGCACATCACCGTCGCTCCCGAAGAAGCGCCTCCACGCGCGCTCATGCGTGCGCCGGGCATCGCGTTTGCACGTCGGATTGAACCGTCCGAGCCGCGGCGGAGGCCCTTCGATCAGTGGCAGCGAGCGGTTCGCCGCGTCGAGGCGACCGACGGCGTGGTTGCGGTCTGCCCGAAAGTAAGCGGCTCCGCGCTCGCGTACCGGGGCGCCGCCGAGGA
>CALJYC010000147.1 GCA_937984275.1 uncultured bacterium
CCATGCTTGGCGAGCTGCTCCACCATGTGCGTGAGAAACCCGATCGGGGTCTCCACTTGGTATTGGCCGCTCCCATCGAGATCGACCTCCACCCGAATGTCGGTCTCTTTGGTCTGACGTTCTATCGTCGCTCTTCGTCCCATGACGCCGCTACCATAGCCTGGAAATCCCTTGGAGCACGCGCTAGCGCGACTTCATGTGCTGGAGAACCTCTTCGAGCTTGGCCTTGAGCTCGTCGTTGTCCGGCTCGTTCTGGAGCGCGATCTGGAGGTTGAGCTTCGCCTGAGCCCAGTCCTGGGATTGCATGGCGCGGTGGGCGCGCGAGAAGAACACCCGCGCCTTGCTCGAACGAACCATCACCCCCCCCGGTGGGCGCATCGATCGGCGCATCTCCTGGGCACGGTCCTCGGAATAGCGAGCGACGCCCTCGTCGAGACCTTCGTCATAGATCTTTCGCTTCACGGGATCGAGGAGCACGCGGTACGCCTCACTACCGTGCTGGTAGAGCTCTGTGTGTCGCTCGGTCTCTTCGGGCGAACCGACGAAGTTGTCTGGGTGGTGCTCCCGCGCAAAGCGGTGGAACGCGGAACGAATCTGATCGGCGTTCGCAGTTCGGATGATCCCCAGGAGCTGGTAGTAGTCGGGGACTTCGTCTGCGCCTGACATCGGCTAGCCGAGCTTTGCCTGGTGGCGTTTGGTGAGCTGCTCGATCTCATCTTCGGCCAGCTCCCCGATGAGCTTGATCGCAATCTGCTGTTGCTGACCCGTGCCTACGTCCTGGGCCCTCACCTGGAGGGTACCATCCGCGTCGATCATGAAACGAACTGCAATCTGAACTTTGCCGCGGGCGGCCGGTCGCAACCCTTCGAGGATGACCTCACCGAGGAGCTGGTTACCCGCGATGTGACGATCCTCGCCCTGGCAAATACGAACGACGACCGCGTCCTGCCGGTCGCGCGCCGTAGTGAACATCTTGGTTTGTCCTGCGGGGATCGCGGAGTTACGGCGAATGATGTGCTCGCAGTAGCCGTCGACCGTTTCGACGCCGAGCGAGAGCGGCGTCACGTCGAGGAGCAGAGGTCCTTGGGGCCCTTCGGGGACCACCACGGCGCCAGTCACCGTGTCGACGTCCTCATCGAGCGCCGCCCTGAGCTCCGCTGGGGCCGAGCTCGCGAGATCGAGAGGGGCCGGCGGCGATGCCGTGCCAAGGGCGGGCACGTCCGACAGACCGCTAAACGCGTCATCGCCAAGCTCGATCATCAGCCCCGACGGCTCTTCTGCGAGGTCTTCGGGCTCATCGTCCTCGTGACCCCCGATCTGCATCAGGAGACCGGAAGCGTCGGCCATGCGCGTGGGCTGGAAGTCGAGCGGGTCGACTGCCTCCGCAACCCGTGTGGGCTCGTGCTCGAGCGGCTCTTCGCGCGACCGCGTCGGCGTATCGATGACGGCATCGTCAAGCGGCAAATCACCGGACTTCTTGAGTTGAATCGGAGGTGGCGGAGGCGCCTGCCCCGGCAAGGTCGCTTTGCGAGCCGCCCGGGCGACCGGAGGCGGAGGCAGTGGCGGGCGGTCACCGATGTTGGTGACCTCATCCTCGAAGCTCTCGTCGATGACGATGTCGTGATTCCCGGTCCCGGGCTGCACCATCTTCTTGAGCGCGACTTTGCCGAGCGGAGCCTTGCGCGACGGAAGCGCCAACGACTGCGCCTGAAGCGCTGCACCCTGCGCAACGACCAAGTCCGGATCGATGTTCACTAGCGGCTGGCGTCCGAAATACTCCGCGACCATTCGTTGAAGCAGCGGGATCCGCGTCGAACCACCAACCAGAATCACGTTGTCGAGCTGAGTCGGACGAAGTCCCGCGGCCTTCATCGCGTCTTCACAAACGTCGAAGCTCCGAGCCACAAACGGCTGACACATATGCTCGAGCTGCTGGCGCGTAAGCGCGTAGTCCAAGTTGAGCGCCGCACCGCCATCACCGTAGGCGAGCTCCTCGATGCAGAGTTTCACGTCGGGCTTGGCCGAGAGCTGGATCTTCGCCCACTCTGCAGCGGCACGCAGCCGCTCGTACGCCTGTCGGTCCTGGCGTGCGTCGTAGCGATTCTGCTCGAGGAACTGCGCAGCCATGTGGTCTGCGATGGCGGTGTCGACGTCGTCGCCACCGAGAAACGTGTCACCCGCGGTTGCGAGCACCTCGAACACGTCGCCGGCCAGCTGCAGAATCGTGATGTCGAACGTACCGCCGCCGAGGTCGTACACGGCAACGCGCTCAGTCGAAGTCTTATTGTAGCCGTAGGCGAGCGCCGCGGCCGTCGGCTCGTTGAGGAGACGCAGCACGTCGAGGCCAGCAACGCGTCCGGCTGCCTTGGTCGCACTTCGCTGAAGCTCGTTGAAGTTGGCGGGCACCGTCACGACCGCCTGGCTACACTCCTTGCCGATCGCCTCCTCGGCGACCTTTCGGACGTGCCGAAGCACGAACGCGCTGATCTCGCTCAGCGTGTAGGTCTCTCCACGAGCGGTGACCAGCACGCCTCCACTCGGACCTTCAGACAGCTCGAACGCAAACCGTTCTTGGGCCTGCTTGACCTCGTAGCTGGTGTAGGGCCGGCCGATGAGCCGCTTGACCGAGTAGACCGTGTTCTGCGCATCGAGCAGACGCCGCTCTTTCGCGGTAGCGCCAACCAAGACATCACCACTCGGGTGAAACGAAACGACCGAGGGAATCAGCTTTACGCCGTCGCTCCCCGACAGAACCCGCCCTCCGGGCTGGTCAGCGACGGCAACGACGGAATTCGTCGTCCCTAGGTCGATCCCAATAACGGGTCCGTTAGTCACACTCCCCTACCCCCGAGACAAGACTCCCCAAATTGCCTTTCTAAGGATAACGCGTGGTTCCCCGGATTACACATTTCCGGGCGCATA
>CALJYC010000148.1 GCA_937984275.1 uncultured bacterium
TTGCGGGGATCGGGAGGTCACAATGATGAAGGTTGACTTGAGATTTGGTGTACTGGCAGTGGTGCTGTGGTTGCCCGCCACATTGGCGTCGGCCCAGTGGGATGCATCGGCGCAAGAAGGCACATCCACCACGGCCACGACGGCGCCCGACCCCCCACCTGCTCCGTCCGACCAAATGGTCTCGACCACCCCGCAGCCCGCAGTGCAGCAGCCTGAAGAGAAACAGGGGCTCGAGGTCGGGTTTACGTGGGGCCTCAGTATTGGCGTGCCGATCATTCTCGACGTGCCCCGCGAGAACGTTCGGCCCGGCGCCAACATCAACTTCTTCGGCGGCGCCGACTTCGGTTTCTTCGTCATCGGTGGGGACGCAGGTCTCCAGTGGAACCCGATCGACCTGAACGGAGTAAATGTCGGTGGCACGATCCTTTCCGGGCGAAGCCCGCTGACCCGCATCTATCTGTCGCTTCCCGAGGTCCGCTTCCAGGTTCCCGATCTCAAGGTCGTGCTTCCGTACATCACTGGCTCGTTCGACATGAACTTCTGGAACTTCCAGGAGACCCAGGTGGGTTGTGGCTACTGGTACTGTAGCCAGTACTCGGTGTACCGGTTCACGCCCGGCTTCACGGGCAAGGCCGGCCTCGGCTTCGAGGTCAAAGGGGGCGTCTACATCGATGCGGGCTTCCAGTACTCGTTTACCGGCAAGGGGAACTTCTTCGGGGAGAGCGGCTGGTGGCTGGCGCCGTACGTCGGCGTCCTCGTTCGCCGGAGGTAGCTTCGCTCAGCTAACGGCGTCGACCACCGCCGCCACGACGACCACCGCCACTCCGGTTTCCGCTCCGATTGCTACTGCCGCTGCTCTTGCTGCCTGAGCTCGAGCCGCTTCGATTGGAAGGCTGCGTCGACGGCTTGCTGCTTGGCTGTTGCGACGGCTTGGTCGAGGGCTTGTTGCTGGGCTGCGACGGCTTCGTTCCCGGTTTGGTTCCGCCGCCGTGCCCCGGCTTGCTCCCATGGCTCGGCGGATTGTTGTGATGCTTGTAATGCGCCTTCCTGTGCGTCTGCGCGTGATGGTAGCGGTGGTGGCGATACGCAGGCGCTCGACGGTAGTGCGCGTGCCGGTGGTACCAATGGTAGTGGTAATGGGGGTGCCAGATCGGATAGAGGATCAGCGGCGCAACATAGACGCCCGTATAGACGTACACGGTCGTCGTCGACGATTGCGGTTCGGGGTTCTGGCTCGACGCTGCGGGAGCTGCCTCCGGGTTAGCGGCGACCTCCGGTCCGCCGGGCGCGGGCGTCGCTCGATAGACGACTTCCTTGGTCCCAGGTTTCGCCCAGCCGGCGTTGTGGAACACCCACTGCTTTCCGTCCCAGTCCCAACGCGGTGGGACGAGGATCATGTCCTTGACCTTGTACACCCACTCGCCGCTCTTCCATTCGAACTGCTCGCCTGTCCAAATCCAATGACCGGGGAACCAATGGTACGAGGTTTTTGCGAGCATCTCGGCCGTCGGCTGTAGCTCGTCGAGATCCTCGGGCGTCTCGGGGTGCGGCGGCCTTTGTTCCGTCCCGTCCACGGGGGGCGCTTCGGCGGGCGGCGCATCGTCGGGCGGAGGCGGCATGTCCTCTGGAATCTCGTCGGCGGAACGAACGTCTTCCCCCTCTGAGGGTTCCTGGGCGAATGCCGAAGCGGAAACCCCCAACGTAACCAGAGTGATGAGAAGCAGTCGCATGGTCAGTCCGACTTCACTCACGACGGTCCTATTCACCATCGCCTACGCGAATCGCGATCATCACCCAGTTCTTCTTCGAGCCCCTGAGCGCTCCTCCCCAGTCCGCCAGCATCATCTGCCAACCGTACTTCTTGCGAAGCGCTCGCAGAACGGACTGCTTGCCTGCTTCGTCCTCGACGATGCGTCCCGTCCCCTCGTGCCACGGCCCCTTGAGCGCACCACGGGCGCCGCACTCTGCGATGCGGATCTTCGGGTTACGGCGCAGCCGCTTGACCTTGTACGAGTCGCCATTCGTGAAAATTCCGATTTCGTCTCCGTCGCGAGCCGCCCAAACCGGGGTCTGGACGCCGGTTCCGTTCTTGCGAAAGGTCTCGAGATTCACGTAGCGGGCTTTTCCCAAAGCATCGATGACAGACATGGCCCGATCATAGTGCGGTTTGGCTCCCGCGCATCTCCTGCTAAAAGGCGGGATTGTGCTTAGCCTACGCACTCTTCCACTTTTCGTTCTCACCGCCGCCTTTGGGTGCAGCTCCAGCACCTCGAACAGCGGTGACTACATGCCGACGACGGACACGTCTGGCGTGTGCACGACGCCGCTCGCACCGAATGAGCCGCTTTGCAGCACCACCTTCGGCGACACCGCATGGTCCGGGTCGCACCGGGCGAGCTATGCGCAGGGCTCTTCGGCGCTTCCGGGGCCAAGCGACAGCGCAACTACGACGAGTGAGCATCTGGTGTCCGAGAGCGCGGGCATTCCGGTCGTCCTGTCGTTC
>CALJYC010000149.1 GCA_937984275.1 uncultured bacterium
GCCGTCGAGCCCACCTTGAATCATGGTGTTGAGTGCGTTGCCGCCACTGCCACCAACGCCTACGACTTTGATACGTGCATGAAGCTCTGCGTCGTCCGCGAACTCGATCGAGATAGCCATCGATTCCTCCTAAAAAACTTCTCTAAACCACGCGCCGATCTTGCGACTGAGTCCACGACTCGTGGTCACTTCGACTGTGCGCTCGGGCGCGGACGTTCCCGCTAGTTGGTCCGCTCCGTGCTTCACCAATCCGACGCCGGTTGCGTAGGAAGGGCTCTTCACGACGTCGATCAATCCACCGATACCCGTGGGCGCTCCACGACGTACGGGCAGGCCGAGGACTTCCTCGGCAAGCTCTGGCAATCCATCCAGGAGCGTCGTCCCACCGGTGACGATCGCTCCAGAAGCCAACATGTCCATGTAGCCGGTCTCGGCAATGACGTGACGACACGCGGCGAAGATCTCTTCCACACGGGGCTCGATGATGTCGCAGAGCACCCTGCGGGGCAGCGAGCGCGAAGGTCTTCCCCCGACTGAGGGCACCTCGATGGTCTCGTCGTCGTCTACCATGCGGGTTGCCGCGCAGCCGTACTTGATCTTGATGCGCTCGGCCTCGGCCATCGGCGTACGCAGACCCGTCGCGATGTCGCTCGTGAGGTTGATACCGCCGATGGGAATCGAGCTCGTATGTACGACCGCGCCGTCGACGTAGATGATGATGTCGGAGGTGCCTCCACCGACATCGATGAGCACGCCGCCGATCTCCCGTTCGTCGCCGCTCAGGACCGCGTGCGCGCTGGCGAGCGGTTGCAACACGACCTCCTCTACGAAGAGCCCGCAACGCTCTGCGCACTTGGTGACGTTAGCTACGCTCGTCGATGCCGCGGTCACCATGTGCACGCGCGCCTCGAGGCGGACACCGGCCATGCCGATCGGCTCTTTGATGCCGTCTTGGTCGTCGACGATGTACTCCTGCGGGAGCACGTGAATCACCTGACGGTCACCGGGTAACGGCACGGCCTTGGCCTGCTCGAGCACGCGGGTCACGTCTTCGAGCGCAACCTCTCGGTTGGCAATGGCGGCGACCCCGTCTTGGTTCATGCCGCGCACATGACTTCCCGCAATGCCGGCGTAGACCGCGTTGATCTCGACGCCGGCCATCGTCTCGGCTTGTTCAACCGCCGCCCGAATCGCCTGCACGGTCGACTCGATGTTGACGACGACACCTTTCTTCAAACCCTTTGAAGGTACGGAGCCTATCCCGATGATGTCTAGGCCTTCTTCCGTCTGCTCCGCAACGATGGCGCAGACCTTCGTCGAACCCAAATCCAACCCTGCAATGATCTCGTGTTCCGCCATCCCTCGCCTCTCTCTGACCCATACCGAAACGGGTTTTGGCGGGACAACTTTTGTGCAGAAAAAAAAGGGCTCAAATGCGTTTTTTGTCTGCCGAAAATTAACCCTTTGAAAAAGGGGACTGTCCCCTTTTCGGTTATGGGAGGCGGACGGTTACGCGTTCGGGACTTCGGACGTTGTCGAGGTATACGTAGGAAGGTCTCGTTTTCTCTCGGGCAAGCCGTTCGAGGACTTGTCGGAGGCGGCGGAGCTTTTGGCGGTGTTGGCCGTTGCCGAGGCGCACGTTCATGCCGTCGCTGCCGACGAAGAGCTCGATTCCGTTGGCGCCTTCGAAATGAATTTCCGATACGGGCTCCCGCTCTGCGAGGCCCGCGCCCTCGTAGTCTTGGAGGAGGGCCATCGAACGAAGGAGAATCGCAGTGCGGTAGTCGAAGTCGCCATAGAAGCGCTCCGACGCGATGCCGGTGATGACCGGCAGATCGACTGGGTCGTCGACTCCCAGGCGCTTGAAAACCGCGCCTTCGTTGCTCACTAGATAGAGTTGATCCAACGCGACCAACGCGACAGGCTGGCGCTCCACGATGTCGATTCGAACGCGTCCCGGAAGCTTCCGCACCACACTTGCCTCTTCGATCCAGGGATGTTGAAGCAAGTAATTACGAGTGCCTTCGCTGGAAACCTCGAAGACGTTTGAACCAATTTGGAGTCGGGCCGCTCGACGGACGTCGATGTCCTCGACTTGATGGTTCCCCTCTATGATGATCTCGCGAATCGCGAACGCATCGGCGCCATGGGCGTATTGAACGGTTTGATCTCCGACCCAAGCCAAGGCAGCGAGCGCCAGCCCAACCAGGGCGACCTGCCCCGCGCGGCGAATCGAGCCCCGGCGTCGAATCACCCAGGCGCCCATGCTCTCCCGGACGCCCACCGCCCGTTCGCGCCAGCTCTTCTTGGGCTCGGTGCGGCGTGATTTCTTCGGGACGGGCCTACGCCGATTCTGCGTGCGGTCGGCAGGGGTCGCTTTCCTCGCCGCCTTCTTGCGAGGCGTCTTTTTCGCGGCGGCCTTGCGGATCGATTTTTTCGGAGCGGCTCTCTTGGCTGCGACGTTCTTGCGGGGAGGCCGCTTGGCAGCCTTCTTCTTCTTCTCGGCCGGCTTCTTCTGAATTGGCTTCTTGCGCGCCGGCTTCTTCCGGACTTTCGATGGGGCACGCCGGCGATTCATCGGCGAAGCACCTCCAGGAGCTCCGGACCGGCGCGCGTGATGTCTCCGGCGCCGAGCGTGATCACGACATCGCCGGGGCGAGCTCGTGCTCCAATCGCTTCGGCCAAATCTTTACGGTCTTCCACCAACGTCACGTCCCGATGCCCGTGCGCGCGAATTGCTTCGGCGAGTCGACGCGCATCGGCTCCCTCGATTGGTTTTTCACCCGCGGCGTAGACCTCGGTCAAGAATAGGACATCGGCCCGGTTGAACGCTCGAGTCAGCTCGTCGAAGAGATCCCGAGTTCTCGTATAACGATGCGGCTGGAAGGCGACGACGATGCGCCCGCCATACGCTTTCTGCGCGGCCTCGAGCGTGACTTCAACCTCGGCCGGGTGGTGTCCGTAGTCGTCGACGACGGTGACGCCGGCCTCTTCGCCGACGATGGAGAATCGCCGCTGCACGCCTTCGAAGCTTCGCAACGCCGAGCGAACTTGATCGTGGTCGACCCGGAGCTCGTCCGCGACGGCGATCGTGGCAAGCGCATTCAGCACATTGTGGATACCTGGCATTCGAACCTCGAACTGACCCAAGCTTTTGCCGTGGTACTCGACGTCGAAGCCCACCGACAGGCCGGAGAACACCGGGTTACGCGCGCGATAGTCCGAGTGCGCCGAAAATCCGTAGGTCACGATGCGCTTGTCGAGCCTCGGCAAGATGTCTTGCACGTTGGGGTGGTCGAGGCAGGCGATGACCAATCCGTAGAACGGAACGCGATTCGCAAAATCCACAAAGGCTTCCTTCACCGCGTCGAGACTTCCGTAGTGGTCGAGGTGCTCCGCATCGATGTTCGTGATGACGGCAACCGAAGGGATGAGATGATGGAAGGATCCGTCAGACTCGTCCGCCTCCGCCACCAGCAGGTCTCCGGCGCCCATGGCAGCGCCCGATCCGAGCGCGTTGAGCTTGCCCCCGATGACGACCGTTGGGTCCAGGCCCGCTCCACGCAGAACCGTCGCTACTAATGACGTCGTGGTGGTCTTGCCGTGGGATCCGGCGATCGCAATGCCGTCCTTGAGCCTCATCAGCTCGCCGAGCATCTCCGCCCGAGGAATGACGGGCACCCCCGACCGACGCGCCGCAATCAGCTCCGGATTGCTCGGTGGAACCGCCGAAGAAAAGACGACGACGTCGGCATCGGTGACCTGCGCGGCCTCGTGTCCGACGTAGATCTTCGCGCCTTTTTCAGCGAGGCGACGCGTGTAGTCGTTGTCACGGAGGTCGGACCCCGTCACCTCGAAGCCCGAGTCAAGCAGCACCTCTGCGATGCCGCTCATCCCGACGCCCCCGACGCCTACGAAATGGATGGACCGAATTCTGCCGCGAAACATGGTCGCTTACTCCCACACGGCTCCGTCAACGACAACCGGGCGGCGTGGGCGATGGGTCGCGGGGCGCAGGGCGACTTCGGGGCAGCCCAGCCGAAGCATGGGCGACATGCCGAGGCCGCTGTAGTGCACGCCCCGGGGCGGCTCGCTCTCGGGCGCCGCAATGGATTCGCCCACCGGGTCCGCACCCGCGAGCCAGCCCATCATGTCGTCGACGATGGCAGCCGCCGCGTCAGGCCTGCCGTGATCGCGGGCTGCGCGCGCCATGGCCTGACGCTTGGCGGGGTCGTCGAGTAAGCCTCCGATGAGCTCCCCCAGCCCATCGACCTCGAGCTCCGGCTCTCGAATACAAATCGATGCGCCCTGCTCTTGCAGCGCTTTCGCGTTCTTGGCTTGGTGGTCATCGGCGGCAAATGGAAACGGAATCAAGATCGAGGGACGACCGATGGCGCAGAGCTCGGCCAACGTGGTGGCGCCTGCACGCGCGACGACCAACGCGGCGTTCGAATAAGCACGTGCCATCTCATCGATGAACGTCACAACCCTCGCGCGGATACCGAGCTCCCGGTAGGTCGCTTCCACCTCGTCGCGCATCGACTCGCCGGTTTGATGCACGACTGCGAGGTCGCGATTGGCGAGGCCCGCCTTGGCAAGCGCGCGCGGGACATCTTCATTCAGCTTCCTGGCACCCTGCGATCCACCGAGGACGAGCACGGTGCGCGCGCGCGACTCGAAGCCCTCGGGATCCGCGATCGCAAGGCGCGCATGCTCGACGAAGTCGTGCCGGACTGGGTTGCCCGTCAGTCTGGATTTGTTCTTCCCAAATACCCCTTCGGTCTGCGCGAATGAGATGTAGGCCCGGTCGACAAAGCGGGCGAGGATACGGTTAGTCATCCCCACGTGCGCGTTCTGCTCGAGAACGGCGGTGGGCCTCCCTGAAAGCGAAGCGGAGAGCAACACGGGACCAGACGCATAGCCGCCGACCCCCAGCACCAGATCCGGCTCGAACTCCCGCATGAGAGAGGACGCTTCCTTCATCGCCGTCGGAATGCGCGCGAAGCTCTTGAACCGTGCGCCGAGGCCCTGGCCTTTGAGTGGGGTCACGTTGAGTAGCTCCAAGGCTTCGCCGCGGCTCGGAAGAATGCGCGCCTCGATGCCGCGAGCGGTGCCGACGAATTTTACCTCGAGGCCGGGGACCCGCCGCCGAAGCTCCTCCACGACGGCGAGGCCCGGGAAGAGATGTCCCCCCGTACCGCCCCCGGCCACCATGATGCGTTGAATCATCGTGCTCCTCCCCTGGCCGTCGTCAGCCGCGGCTGCGGTCTCTTGGGTTTGGCGGGCACCGGGGCTTCTACGGCCCGCGACACCCCGTAACGCGAAGTGTTGAGGATGATGCCGGCCGCGGCGGCGTTCACCAGTAGTGAGGAACCGCCGTAGCTAACAAAAGGCAGCGCGAGACCTTTTGTGGGCAGAAGGCCCATCGCAACCGCGAGGTTGGTGAATGCCTGGAGGCCGATGAACAGGGTCATGCCGGCTGCGAGGTAACCGGCGTACTCGTCTTGTGCGCGCCACGCCGCGCGAAGGCCGCGAAAGACCACCCACGCGAAGGCCGCGCAAAGCAGCACGACCCCGATGAACCCGAGTTCCTCCCCGATAATCGCGCTGATGAAGTCGGTGTGCGCCTCCGGCAAGAACAACAGCTTTTGACGGCCATCGCCCAAGCCGACCCCCGTCCACCCGCCGGAACCAAAGCTCATCAGCGACTCGGTGATCTGGTAGCCCGCACCCTGCCTGTGTTCGAACGGCTCGAGGAACGCCTTGATGCGGCGCATCCGGTAGGGGGACGATGCGATGGCGGCGTACCCAACCGGAACCGCCAACAACACACAACCGAGCAGGTAGCCCGCCTTCGCGCCAGCCGCGAAGAGTACGACGAAGGTCAGCAGCGCGATCATCACCGCGCTACCGAAGTCGGGCTGTGCGAGGCATAGGAGCATCAACAGGCCGGCGACGAGCACGTGCGGGAGGAACCCGATCGAGAATGTCCGGACTCGGTTGGACTTCTTCGCCAAGGAATGCGCGAGCCACATGATCATGGCGAGCTTGGCGAGCTCCGCGGGCTGCACGTTGACGGGGCCGACGGCGAGCCAGCGGGTTGCACCGCCGGCGCTCCGACCGAATCCGAGTGCAACGGCGATCATCAGCAACACGGCGATCAACAAGACGGGATACGTGGATCGCCGGAGCAAGGAGATGTTGACGCGGGTGAAGATGACGAGAACGACGAACGCAGCGGCCGCAAAGATCGTCTGTCGGATCAGGAAGTGGAATCCGTTGCCGAACATGTTGTTGGCGTAGACCGCGCTCGCGCTGTAGACCATCACCACGCCGAACGCGATCAATCCAACGAGCGTGGCCGCAAGCGTGACATCGGGCGCTCCTGGCTCAATCGGGGGTGCGGGTCTCGAGGCGCGTGTCATGGTTGCCCTCCCAGGGTTTCGACCGCTCGTTGGAAGTGGTCGCCGCGCTCGGCGTACGAGCGGAACCTGTCGAAGCTCGAGCAAGCCGGCGATAGCAGCACCGTGTCTCCAGGGCGGGCAAGCGCAGCGGCGTGTGTGACCGCATCACTCATCGATGTCGCGCGCCGGATCTCGACTGGCG
>CALJYC010000150.1 GCA_937984275.1 uncultured bacterium
GGCGAACCTTGCGGCATTCGAGGGCGCGCTCGACGGGCGCACGATCAACATCGCGAGCGGCGTCGCGACCACGACACGGACGCTTGCCGAGCGGCTAGTCAGCCTCGTCGACAAGCCAGCCGTCGTCAACGATGGCCCCCATCGTCCCGGCGACTTGGAGCGTTCGGTTCTCGATCCGGCGGTCATGGTTTCGATTCTAGGGGAACCGACCCCGCTGGAGCGAGGTTTGACGGCCACGACCGAATGGTTCCGCAACCACGCGCAATCTTCATGAGCGAGCGTGTTGCAGTCCTAGGGCTCGGGTACGTGGGTCTGCCGGTGGCATTGGCCTTTGCCCGCGAGTTCGAGGGCACGGTCGGTTTTGACGTCTCAGAGGTCCGGGTGAGCTCGCTCGCCGCGAACCACGACTGGACCGGCGAGGTGACCGACACCGCGCTCCGAGAGAGCACGCTGAAGCTCAGCAGCGATCCTGCGGACCTCCGCGGGTGCACCTTCTTCGTGGTCGCCGTGCCAACGCCCATCGATTCGGATCGTCGTCCTGATCTTGGGCCGCTCTTTTCCGCGACCCGGGTCGTAGGCAGTGCGCTCACTCCGGGGGGGGTGGTCGTCTACGAGTCTACCGTTTATCCCGGAGTGACCGAGGAGCAATGCGGCCCTCTACTCGCCGAAACCTCGGGCTTGCGTCAATCCACGGACTTCAAGCTCGGCTATTCGCCAGAGCGCATCAATCCTGGAGATGCGCTCCACACGTTCGAGAAAATCATCAAAGTCGTTTCGGGTGAAGATGCCGAGACGCTCGAGCGCGTGGCTCGCGCGTACGAGAGCGTGGTGGACGCAGGAGTTCACCGCGCGCCTTCGATCAAAGTCGCGGAGGCGGCTAAGGTGATTGAGAACACGCAGCGCGACGTCAACATCGCGCTGATGAACGAGCTCGCGTTGATCTTCGATCGTCTGGGTATCCGGACGCGCGACGTGCTCGACGCGGCGGGAACCAAATGGAACTTCTTGCGGTTCACGCCAGGCCTGGTTGGAGGGCACTGTATCGGGGTCGACCCGTACTATCTGACCGCGAAAGCCGAAGCGATTGGATATCATCCCGAGGTCATTCTCGCTGGGCGTCGCATCAACGATGACATGGGCCACTACGTCGCGCAGCGAACCATCAAGCTGCTCCGCAAGCAGGATCACGCCATCAAGGGCGCCCGCATCGGCGTGCTCGGGTTGACGTTCAAAGAAGACGTGCCCGACCTCAGGAACAGTCGTGTGCCGGACATCATCAACGAGCTCCGCGAGTACGGCATCGACCCGATCGTCCACGACCCGATGGCCTCCGGCGAGGAAGCACACTGCGAATACGGCATCGAGCTCCGGCCGCTCGACGCGCTGACCGACCTCGATGGTGTCATCCTGGCCGTCCCACACGAACAGACCCTCGGACAGCTCGATCGCATCGTTGGCGCCGTCCGTGAAGGCGGCCTTTTCATCGATGTGAAGTCTTTGGTTTGTGCGGACGACCTGAGAAGCGACCTGCTCTACTGGAGCCTGTGAGCCGTTAGAACAGGCGTTCGGGGACGAAAATGATGTCGCCCGCGGCGACTTCGATGTCTTCGGCCTGGCCCTTGGTGACGCGCGCCACGGGAACGCGATAGCGGATGATCTCTTTGTCTACCCGCCGCGTGACGACCGTCCCGTCGCGGTCGGCCAGCGACGAGAATCCACCTGCCATGCTGATCGCTTGTACGACCGTCATGCCCGGCTCCAGCGGGAACGTTCCCGGATTGGCCACCGCACCTACGACGCTGACGCGCTTGGAGGCATACTCGTCCACGTACACCGACACATGCGGATTGCGCATGAGGTCGCGCTCGCGGAGCTCGGTTTGGATCTTCTCCGCGACTTCGGTCGGCTCGAGCCCGCTCACCTGAACGGCGCCGAGGAGCGGGAAGTTGACGGTGCCGTCCGGGGCCACTTGGTGGCTCCCCGTCATAGCGTCCTCCCCGTACACACGAATCGAGACCCCGTCACCCGGCCCGAGCGTGGTGTCGTCGGTTGCCGGCGGTGGCACCTCGGTGGCTTGCACGCCGCGCTTGCTACAAGCGGAGGATGCCGACGCCAGGAGCAACAGGGTCGTGATCAATAGAAGACGCGGAGACCAAGCCATGCATCAAACCTCTGATAGCCCGCAGCGGGATCGAGCAGCGGATCGGTTCCGACGTACTGGAAGTCGGTGAAGTCCGCCACGTACCCGACATGGCCGAACAACGCGAGCCATCCCGTGAACCGATATTCACCAAAGATGCCAGCGTATACGCGAATATCTTGTCGGTATGGCTCGTTGGGGTCGAGCAGGGTGCCATCGGGGCTGAGCGCGAGGCCGGACTTGTCGAACGACACCCACGTCTTGAGACCCAGTTGAAGCGCACCGGCAAGTGTAAACCCCGCGTTGGCGTAGAGCCGATTCATCGTCGTGAAGTTGCCGATAAACGACGGCAGAATGTCCCGGTCAAAGCCAGCGACCAGGCTCACCGTAGGCCGAGGTTGCCAACGCGTGTCCACGCGCGCGATGACCCCGTCGAAGTCGCTGGCGAGCTCGTAGAACCCGGCGGCGTAGCCGATCATCGCCGTCAGGGAGAACCTCTCGGTAAGCGCACCGTTATAGGAGATCGAATTGCTGACTCGGTTGTTGTCGGACAAAAGCGTCGGAGATGCCGCTATCTCATCCGGATTCGCGAAATTCTGCCGAGCGTATTCGACGCTGTAGATCAGGGCGGATGACGGAAAGAACAGCCAACTCAGCGAGGCTGGCACCCGATGGGTCATGTTGTTGCCGTAGCCGTAAATGTCAGCGTCGAAGAACTCCAGGGAGTTGGTGTAACCAACCCGGCCCTCGAGCACCTGGCTCTTGCTGCGGCCCACGAGGTCGAGCGACGCGGCGTTGTGGTTCATGCCGTAGCTGATCGTCGTGCCGTCGACGGTGTTGGGATCGGCAAACGGGCGCACCGTGCGTTTGAAGGTGTCGCGGATTTGCAGGGAGAAGACCGGAGACGGGTTGTAGGAGAAATCGACGTGTGCATCGCCAGCGACGTTGTCGGGGAGGCGGTCGATGCCGAAGTGATAATATCCGATGCCGAGGCCGCCGCGAAACTGGATCTTTTGCGGCTCGGCCTTGTTCGTTTCGCCCTGGCTCTGCCGTTCGGTCCCCTCCGTGGCCACGTCGAGATATGCTGAGAGCCGCAAGATGAACGAGTCTTCTTGGTCGACGTCTTGAAGGAAGACGTTGGAATCATAGCCGCCTTCGAGTGAGAGCCCCGGGTGCAAGACGAGCCGTCCGGCTTTGAAGCCAGGGCCCTCCATGGAACTACGATCCGCGCTGAAGCCCTGCGCGCTGCTGGCTGCCGGTGACAACGCGGCGCTCAAGACAGCTACCAAAGCCAGAGCGAGCTCTAACTTCGAGCGGTAGCGCATGATCCCTTGCTCCCCCCGCGCATACCAAAATCACCCCGCTAGCTAGTTCACTCCGCTGACGGGTGGCGGGATGTATGGGATGGGCCAGTCCGGCACCGCGGTGATCACTGCCGGGTTCTCGTCCGGAGCAAACAGGTCGACCTCTTCCTTCACTTCGGTGTCGCCGGTGTCGAATAGATCCTGGCCGACGCATTGGTTCGCGGATTGGGCCAGCATCTTGAACTTCTGGGAGAGCACACCGATTACGGTGAATTCGTGGTTGCGCCGGCCAGTGTCACCCGCGGCGATGGCCTCGTTCAACGCGAGCTCTCGGCGCTTGATGTTCTGAAGATTGGCGTTGCATTGGCTGAGCTTGTCGTCCAAGCAGGTCGCCCGGATGATGTCCTTTTCGCGCTTCGCGTTTTGAAGCGCCCGTGACTGCGCTGCACAGTTCGCCGCCGCACTTGCCACCGCAGCTTCCGCACCCTTGGCCTGTGCCGCCGGGGACAGGGCCTCTTGCGCTGCGGGCGCGCCGATCGGCTCGACCTCGACGACTTCGAGTGTCGAGTCGCTGCCCTCCTGAGCGACTGCGTAACCCAAGCCGCCCCCGACCACCAAAGTGGCCACCAGCGCTTGTCCCACGGTCCCCATCCGTCTAAACATCAACGATCCCCTTTACTTGCGGCGATTATACGCCGCGCCCTTCAGCTGTCAATGGATGCATAATTCAGTTAAGCAGTAATAGTGCGGCCGCGTCGAAGCTAATTTTGCGGTTGGAAAACAAAGGGATAACGGAAGGTGACGCTTCCTCCGTCGGGCCCCGGGTTGAATCGGAACCGGCTGATCGCCCTTGTCACGCAGTCAGCGACGGCCGGGCTCCCGGTCGTATTCTCACTGGCCTTCGCGTCGGTCACGTTGCCCCGTTCCTGGATGGTGAACGTCACGGTGACCTTGCCGGATAGGCTCGGATTCTTGCGAAGCTCGGACTCGTAGCAGCGGGTGATCGACTTCAAGCGCTGCTTGATCTGCCGCTGCACGAGTGCCGCGTCGAACTCGCCGCTGCCGCCTACGTCGCCTCCGGTCTTCAACCCGACGTTGCCGCGGACGTCACGCTCCTGGACCGCCTGGCCTTCACTGGCCGCTTTGCCGGCGCCCTTGCCCTTCTTGAGAGAGCCCAGGCCTGCCTTCTGTCCGCTGCCACCGCCACTCCGCGTGCGCAGCGTGCCCGCCTCGCTCTTGGTTGCCACTCCAACGCCCGAGGCCTGCGCCAAGACGTCAGCCGCGTTGCCTGTGACAGCGCCTCCGGCGAGCACGTCCCCGAGGGCGCCGCCCTCTCCGCCCAGTGCGCCCAGCAACATCGCTTCCGCCTGCGCGGCGGCCTCTTGCACGATGCGCGCGCGGCCTTCGGCGGCCTCCGCTGGCTCTGGTCCGCCCGCGGGTTCCTTGGCTTCGCCCTTGGCCGGCTTCTTGTCGGGCGCCTTGGTCTTCGCCTCTTCCTCTTCGCCCTCGCCCTCTTCCGCCTCTTCTTCGACGGTCGGCGGCTCGATGGGCGCTTCGAAAATCAAGCGGGCCAGGCTCTCCGGGACCTCTTGGACGCCCTTGTCGACTTCCCAATCGGCGTTCTCCATGTAGATGATGAACCCGAAGAACAGCATGTACGAGAAGATGACCCAGGTCGTGAAGGTCCAGTCGATGTTCTTGACGAATCCGCGCTGAACGGCTGCTGGCAGCTGCGGCTTCGGCGTGATCGGCGGCGCGGAGACGAATTCGAAGAAGACCGTGAAGTCCCCCATGCGGATGTTGCCGCGCGACGTATCTGCCAGCTTGATTTGGTAGTGCGTCCCTGCGTTTCGCGCCGCGCCGGTTTCGCGGAGGTGCTCGAGCTTCTGCACGCCGCCGGGCAGCGCGACTTTACCGCTCATGGTTCCGGTGAAGTTCAGGATGTAGTCGTCACCGACCAGCTGGAAAAGCTCGAAGCGAGACTCGAGCTTCGCGGGCAGAGTGCCCGACTTGATGATGAGGTGGTTCTTGGCGGCCGTTCCGATCGAGATCGTCTCCCGCCGGCGCACGATTCGCTCCTCGACGATCTTCTTGTCCCGAAAGAGACCGATGCGCAGCACTTTCGGGCCCGAGCGCTTCACCGGGACGGCCTGCATCTCCATCGTCATGGCGCCCGGACGCGGTCCCTGTCTCGGAGTCTGCGGTTGCGCCATTAGAACGGTTCCTTCTGAACGCTGCGTACGACCTTGCGAAGGAAGCTCGTGCGAAGCTCAAGCACTTCATAGCCCAAGTTGGATCGGTTCAGGATGTAAAACGCGTTGGGTTTCTGCACTCGACCCTCGATGACGATCTCTTCGAGTTGGATGACCCGAGGTTGGCGTTTCTTGCCGTCTTGAGCGAGCGCAGCGCTCGTCGATACGGCGACGAAAAGCAGCGCAAGCCCTACCGTTGAAGCCCATCGTTTCATGAGGCGCCTCCCTGTTCGCGTTCGATCCGACGTCGGGTTCGTTTGATCATTCGATCCAGGTCGCGAAGGTATTCCTGGGACTGGTCGTCCTTGGCCAAGCGTGGCCCCATTTCACCCCGATACGTCTTGAACTCATCGACGGCTTTCTCGTACGCCGTGAGCTCGTCGAGGCCTGGGAAATCCCCCGCAGCGGTGAGGAAGAGCAGCCCCAGGCCGTAGTGCGCCTCGGGAAGCTTCGATTGCAGCTCGAGGGCTCGCCGGTACGAGCGCTGGGCTTCGGTCCAGCGTTGGGTGGCCCGGTACGCGTCACCAAGGTTGACGTGGGTTTCAGGAAGTGTGGGGACGAGCCGCTCGGCGGCTTGGAAGTGCGCAAGTGCGGCGGGGTAGTTGCCGCCTGCCAGGAGTTGAATCCCGAGCGCCATCCGCGCCTCCGCGTAGTTCGGGCGCAGCTCAATGGCTCGCTCGTAGGCCGCCATCGCCTCCCGAAGCTGCCCGGGCTCGGCCTCGAGCTGCTCGCCGTGCAGGAAGTAGAGCTCGGCCACGTCCGGATCGACTTGCATGGCTTGTTCGAGGATCGAGTCCGCGAGCTCATCCCGTCCCTGCGCGCGGCTGGCCTTTACGAGGGCGATCAAGGCGGGCACGAACCGCTCGTCGCACTTGAGCGCGCGTCTCGCGGCCATCCACGCCTCGTCGAGGCGTCTCGCTTCGACCAGAACTTCGGCATAGAGCGCCTGCATCTCGAGGTTGGCCCGGTACTCGTTGGCGAGCGGCTCGACGGTTGCCACCGCATCTTGCACCTGGTTTCGGCGGAGCTGGATGGTCGAGATGCCGCGGACGGCCGGCGCGTAGTCGGGAAGCACCCGCAGCGAGCGACGGTAGTAGTTCATCGCATCCCGCTCGTTGCCTGCACGGTCGGCCAGGACGCCGAGACTGTACAGCGCCGGGTAGGCGTTGGGGTCTCTCTTGAGTGCTGCTTGGAAGCTCGTCTCGGCGGAGGTGGTGTTGTTCGTCTCCGCCGCGCGCACACCTTGGTCGATCAGCTTCTTTGCCTTCGACGACACCGTCGGGTGGGCTTCCCGGCGGCACTGCTCGGCGCGCGTCGCGCCCCAGGCACTCTCCGCTTCGGACGGCCCCGCTTCAGAGGGCCCCTCTCCCGACCCGGCCGGGGTCTCGCCGCCCGAAGTGGCCTCGGGAGCGGTCGGAGCCGACGCCGATTTCCCACTGCAGCCGTAGGTGGCGAACAGCACCGCTCCGATCCACGCCAACATTGGGATATCCAAGCGCATCACTGGTTCTCCGTGGTGATAGCAGGCGGCGCGATCCCTGGTCGAATCTCTAGCGGCTTGCCTCTCGGCGACCGAGCGAACTCACCGGGCACGTATCCCTGGAAGGTGGCGTCGCGGGCCTGTGCCTCGGCGATGCACTCGGCGATGCGCTCGTCTCCGTAGGCCTGGAGCCGGTCGATCGCGATCCGGGTGTACTGGTCGTCGAAGCTGCCGGCCCGCCCCGCGCGCGCGGCCAGCGCGTATCGGGCGACCGCGAAGCATTCGACGGGCCGCACCTGGTTGTCGAGCACCTGGCGAACCTTGTCCTCGAAGTCCAGCTGGTACTCCTCACGCTCGTCTGGACCGGCCTGGCGGAGCGCCTTCTTCAAGTCCAGCGGCATCACGATCGGGGTATTCAGGATCGAGCGTGCCAGGACCTCGTAGGCCCGCCCTTGGCGAACGTAGGACGCGATGGTCCACCGAGGCCGCCGGTACGGGAAGACGGGCTCGTAGCCGCTCGCGATCGACTGCGCCTGCGTGCCGCCGTTGCCGATCTGTTTCGTGATCGTGGCGATGTAGGCTTCGACCGTTCTAGGCTTCCCAGGCTTGATCTGGAAGTTCTCGAAGCCAGCGAGCTTCCCGTCCACCAGGATGAACCGCGCTTCGGCGGCATAACCAGCCGCGATCGAGCCGGCGGGCTGCCCGGTGCGCTCGTACGATACTGTCACGTCCTTGAGCGCGGAGCGGTAGTCATTCACTCGTCCCCGCGCCTTCCAAGACTGCGCGATCGACCAGTACGCTCGCACGACCAATTCGCCGGCCTCGCCATCATTGCCATACACTTTGATGAACTCGCGCATGCCGGTGATCGCTTGCGGGTAGCGCTCTTGCTTGTAGGCCATCTCGGCGATTCGATAGAGCGCGTTTCGTTTCGTCTCGGGATCGTCGACAGAGCTATAGACGCGACGATAATACTGTGTCGCTTCCGGGTATCGTTGGAGCTGCTCCAGCAGAATTGCGGAGTTCACCAGGCCGTCGGCGCGCTTGCTTCGAATCTGAGGGTTTGCCGATTTGGCGAAGCGCGGCGAGTCGGCAAGGACTCGGTAGTTCTCGACCGCCCTGTCGAAATCGAAGTTGCGGCTCGCCGTATACGCGAGCTTGAAGTGAGCGTTCGCGAGGATCGCGTCTAGGCTCTGCTGCTCCTCCGCGTCTTCGGCGCTACGAGGTCCGACCTCGTCGATGATGCGTTGGTAGAGCTGGCCCGCTGACTCGAAGCGGTTCGTCGCCTCGAGCGCGAGGGCGGCGTACTCGAGAGCGACCGGAGCCTGCCTGTCACCGGGGTTGGTGTTGACCGCAGCGAGCAACATCGTTGCGGATTGCTCGTAGAGAAGCCGCTGTTCGGTCCCAGTCGCCTGTCCGGCGCGCTTGTAGACATCGAGGGCGTCCTGGTAGACGAGCGCGTTGAGGTCCGCCCCTGCACGGCAAATCGGCTTGTCTCGGTTGGCCGGCTTCCTGCAGTCGATCTTGTCGGCGCGCGCCGAGAAGGTGCAGCCTCGCTCCTGGATATCGGTCGCAAGGCGCCGGATCTCTTCAGAGTCGTCTGTGGCCATGGCCATAGCGCGGAGGTTCTCCCAAGCGATTTGGCCCGTCGCGTCGGCCTCTGGGCCTGTGCACCGTTCCTCATAGATGCGCGTGAACCGGGCGTCCGCCTGCGGCCAGTAGCCATACCAGTAGAGGAGCAACGCGTTGTTGTAATCATAGGCCGCGCGCACACCCTCGGTGTCTCGATTGGGGCGCACGCGTGTGAGGTAAATCTCCCTGGCGCGGGCGAGGCGCTGCACGGTCTCGGGCATCGCGACGGGTTGGACCGACAGGGGCGCGCCGCTTGGAAGCGGAGGCTCGTCGCGGACGACCAAGCGTCCCTCCTCGACGTCGCGATCGGCGATGCGCTTCAGCGACTCGACGACTCGCCGTGCGGACTCCGCGAGGTAGGTGTCATCCACATTCGAGTCCCGAACCTCAGCGTACTCCGTAGCTGCCTGCTCGTAATTCTTCGACCAGTACAGTGCGTCGGCGAGGTTGTAGTGCAGCTCGTAACCCTGCGGGTTGTTCGGGTAGCGCTCGAGGTACCCGCGGTATGCGGTCGCCGCCAGCTCATACTCCAGCCTGGAATCGCGACAGAGTCTCACGTTGCGCTCCTGCACGCATTGCTGACGCAGGCGTTGAGCCAGCTGGTGGTGATGGATGGCGGTGACGATGAGCGCATTCTCGGCAAGCTGCTCGGCGTTTTGCTGTTCGACAGGGCGGTCCATGTTGGCGTTCCACCAGGAGCTTCCCTGCACGTATTGGGTGAGCTCGGAACGCGCGAGGATCGCGTTCTCGAACTCATTGTGCATCTGGTGAGCGACGGCGATGTCGTTGAGAACCTCGGGGATGCGGTGGTGGTTTGGCCACTTCCTGATGGCGAGCCGCCAGGCCGCGATGGCCTCTAGGTACTTCGCCTCGTCGAAATAGACCTGTCCAAGTTGGAAGTAGACATCGGGTGTCCACGGCCTTTGTTGGGGGATCAGCGAGGGATCTTGGATGCGTTCGATACCGGTCGGCCGTCCCTCGATGGGGTCCGCGATCTGGTTCTCGTTCCAGTCGTCGTAGGCAAAGGCGATGCCGAGGTACTCGATCGCCTCGGGTCGAAGCTCGGAACCCGCCTTGCCAGTTTCGCTCCGCGTCTCATCCGACCACTCCACCAACTTGCCGAAATGCTGGATCGCAGCGGGATAGCGGCTTGCGCGGTAGTAGGCCCACGCGACCTTGTAGAGCGCGAGGTTGTAGTTTCGGTCTTGGGTGTTTTCGAGGATGCGGCCATATGCCGCGATCGAGAGGTCGAGCGCGTTCTCGCCATCGAAATCGTCGAAGTGGTACTCGCCGACCCGGAACCAGGTTTCGCTGACGAAGCGGGCCTGAGGTGTGATCGGCTCGCAGCTCTTGTACACGTTGATGAACGCGCCGCGCACCGACGCACCAAGCGGTCGGCCGTCCAGCGTCAAGGCTGGGTACTTGGCCTGTGCTGCTAGCGATGCGTCCGCGGGCGGCGGGCGCCAATCAGGATTGTAGTCGTACTTGTTGGAGCACACGAGGGCGAGCCACGCAGCCACGGCTTCCTCCGGGCGGCCCATCTCGTTCAGGGTGTACCCGATCAAGTAGTAGACGCCGTCGGACCGCTCGTAGGCTGGGAACCGGCGCGCCAACGCCTTGTAGAGGGTGACAGTCGGCGTGAAGTCCGGCGACGTCGGCAGGTTGTCTTCGGCGGTCAGGTCGCCGGCCTCGCGGGCGGCCTGTGCATCGTCGTAGAGCTTTTGGAAGTCGACGGCGCTTCGTTCGAAATAGAGCTCGCCCAAGCGAAACATCGCGTCTGGGGTGTACTTCTCGTGGCTCGGGTAGCGGCGAATGAAGTCCTCGAACACCCTAATCGAATTCTCCCGGGCCTCGTTGAACGCGCGCTCTTCCGTTTCGAGCCGCTCGCCATACCAGCGGTCGCGCTCACGCCGCTGTTGGAGATACTCGCGCCGCACCAGAGACGTGACGGTCGAGCGGAAGGCTTCTCCGGTCGCGGTGAAGCGCTCGACCTCTTCTTCGAGCTGCCGAAGCGCCTCGAGCTGTTGCTTGGTGGGCGGCGGCCGCTCGTCGACGATGCGCTTGCCCGTGTCCTGAAGGAACGGGGGCAAGGTGACATCGGTCGCGCCCTCCCAGGGCGCCGCCTCGGCTTCCTGCGCAGCGGCAGGAGCGGAAGGCGCCGCCCCTGCGAACCACAGCACGAGGAAGATCATCGAGACGATCGGGCGACGTGTCGTCATTGATCGCCCTCGCCGATTTGGTTCTGGTCCATCACGTCGCGGAATTCGTCGTCGAGGGCCTGAAGCTCGCGAGCCCGCTCACGCGTCAACGCGTCGATGCGGAGTCGGTGATCCTCGCGCCTCGCCCAAGAGATGTCGATCTTGCCGAGATCGGCGCGCAGGACCAAGTCGTAAAAGCGTTCGTGGACGCGATTGAAGTTGAGATACGCGACGGCGCCGACGACGTCTTCGGTTTCGCCTTCGAGTGACCCGAGCGCGACCCGATATCGCGCCAGGTTGGCGGTCTCCTCATTGACGACCACGAGCATCTCCGCGACCCGCCTTTTCACCCTCGCCGCAACCTCCGCATCGCGTTGATCGAGTTGGCGTTCCACGGCCGCTACGCGAGAGAACGCGGCGTCGTACCCGGGGCCGCCCGACCCCGCGAGCTCACGCTCCCGATCGACGAGGTTGATGAACTTGGTGCGCTCCGCATCGTCGGCTTGGTATCGCTTGTCGCCCACGCCGACGTGGAGCCTGCCGACTTCGAGGCGGCGCCGAATCCAGGTCAGCTGTTCCTCGTGCTCTTTGATCTCGACTTCATGCCGAGCGAGTTGTGCGCGTAGCGCTTTGGGATCGACCTTTTCCGGATCGACCGCGGCTAGCCCAGTTCTCGATGCGACGACACGAGCTTCGAGCCCGAGAATCTCGACGCGCAATCCTTGAAGCTCGCGCTCGGCCGCCCTGTACTCTTCGAGCTTCTCGAAGTCGCGCTCGATGAAGTCTTCGGTTTCGACCGGCATCCTCATCACTTCGGCCTGGAGCTCCTCGCGCCGGGCTCGAACCCGCGCGACTTCGCCCTGACGGTTGCCTCGGGCTTGGGCCTCGCCCTTGATGAGCGTTCCTCGTGCGCGCGCGGCCCGATTGCGGAGCGCGGTCGTTCGTTCGCGCTGCCGGCGCAGGTCGGAGAAGACGCTGATCCTGTTAGGCGCGCTCAGCGCGGCCGTGATTCGTTGCGCGAGCTCGTCGGTCTCCTGGACGAGTTGCTTGGCTTCGCTCAGGTCTGCGAGCACCTCGAGGGCCCGCTCGTAGTCGCCTTCGAGGTCGATCCAGCGCCGAGCGGACTCCGGAAGGAAGTCGTCAATGTCGAAATGGTCGAGGTTTTCGCGAACAACCTGTCGGAAATAGGCGTGAAGATCCGGGTGGCCCTGTCGCTTGAGAGCCAGGTCGTCGCGGATGGGCCCGAAGGTGTCGCGGACCTCGTCGAACACCGCCTCAGCTTCGTCGTAGCGGCCGGTGCGCGCCAAGAGGTCGCCTCGTAGCACCTTGCCGTCGGCGTTCAGGGGGCTGTCGGGAGCCGCGACCGAGAGGAGCTCCAGTGCGCGTTCGGCTTGGACGGCGTCGCCCATCCTAATGTAGTTCCAGGCAAGCTCGTACAGGGCCTCGTCGAAATGGGACGAGGTTTGTTCGACTGCCCGATACGCCTCGAGCGCCTGCTCGAGCTGCTCGGTTTCGTAGTAGAGGCGCCCGAGCGCGAGATAGGTCAGCTCGACGACCTGGCGCTCCTGCTCATTCGCTGGCTCCTGGCCGAGGACGCCATGGAACGCGGCGATGGCGTCGAGATACTCACCGCGCAGGGTGTGAATGGTCCCCACGAAATACTTGGCCCGGAGGGAAAACTCGGTGCCGCTCGGGATGGCGATGAAACCCTTGCGCGCCTGCTCGAGGCGGCTTTGGTCGACTCGCCGAATCGCGGCGTTCGGTGGACCGTTGAGCACGTCGTCGATGGGGACGGTGCGGCTGTACAAATACTTCGCGCGGAAATAGGCCGTGGTCACCGAAAGCGTGGCGGATGGCAGGGCCTCCAGACGCGCAAAGTATCCGTCGACCTCACGGAAATCGCGGGTGTGGATGGCTATCTGGATCAGGCGGCTGAGCGCCATTTGGAGGTATGGTGAGAAGGCCGGATCGCTGCTGCGGTCGATCACCTCCGCGTAGCGCTTTCGGGCGCCGAGACGGTCGCCCGCGAAGAAGAGAGACTCCCCGAGAAGAAACAGCGCCTCGGGATACGCGCGATGCGTCGGGTAGTGCTCGACGATGTCCATGAGGAGAATGGCAGCGCGGAGGTAGTCCTCGAGACGCAGGTAAAGCTCTCCGTCGGTGAGACGCTCTTCGACGAACGTATCGCTCTTGAGGTCGTGGGGGGGGACCGGATTGGCCATCAATCGTTGCGTGTCCGATTCGAGATCAGACACCTCGCGATTCGCTGTGGTCAGGTCCTGCGCGACAACGTCAGGCGTAACCGATGCAAAGAGGCTGAAGGCCAAGGCGAACCGGATGAATCCCAGCCACGCCCTTTGCGCTCGCCCCCTGCCAAGTGTCGGTGTGGGCGGCGATGTGGTCGCCCCACGAGGTCGCATTACCGATCGCCCTCACCGCTTGCTTCAGGTCGAACCTGTCGCTCGACACGCTCGATGTATCGAATCGCCGGTCGCTCTTCGAGCGGTGTCGTTGGGCCGCCCTTTTCGTAGCCCACCACGTGAACCGTCGAAACACGGCCTTCGGGCACCGCGACCGGGTAGGTGGATCGTACCTTGAAGCGATACCCCTTGAGGTACGCGAAGACGCCATAGCCGTGTCCCCGGTACTCGAGGTTGACGGTGAGCGTGTGCTCGCCGGGGACGATGCTCCCGTTGTATACCTCGAACTCTTGCTGCTCGCCGAGCCCGCCTTCCTCATCGGCTTTGGTGAAAATTGGGGCGCCGTCGAGCGCGTACACCACCCTCACCAACTTGTACGATTGGGACATGCGGTTTTCGTGGAGGATAACCGCCTGGCCGCCGCCCACGACGCCCTCGAGCACCGTCTCGGCGAGTAGCGAGAGCCTCGCCTTGGAGCGAAAGATCTGCTCCTTCAGCTCGTTGATCCGCTGCTCGAGATCGCGAAGGCGTACCGCGTAGGTGCCGGCGTCGATCGGTTTGGTTGGCGCTGCCGGCGCGGCGGCTTCAGGCGCAGCGGAGGCCTCGTGTTGTGTGTCCGGCGCCTGTGCACCGGGGGCCTGAGCCGCCACGATGGCGCTCCCGGCTCCAATGCATAGCAACGCAACTGAGAGCGCAACTGTCCTGCGCATCGCAATTCCCCTCTAAGTGACCACCATCTGAAGCGAAATTGCCCCCCGGCAGTTCTCGCGCTTATACCGCAGCGCCAGGAGGTGGGTCAATGAAGGTCGGGGGCATTTCCGCTGCTGGCGATCCGGTAGAAACGCTGAATTGTCCTTCACTTGCCCAGGGACAATCGAGTAGATCCTCTTGGAGTCTCAGACGTCGATCGATGTGTGGTCTTCCGACGCAAAACAGGCACGATGAAGATGGGGGCACGTTTTGAGCGATCCCTCCGACGAACTGCTGCTTGCAGCTTATCGCAAGGGCGACTCAGGAGCGTTCGAGGTGTTGCTCGGACGATACCGAACGCCGATCTTCAACTTCCTATTGCGGTCGGCTCGGGATCGGGGCCGCGCCGAAGAACTCTATCAGGACGTCTGGATGAAAGTCATCGAGCGCTGCGGCGAGTTCCGTGGAGACGCCAAGTTCTCGACGTGGCTGTACACAATCGCGCGGAACCTGTGCATCGACCACCAGCGAAAGATGAAGTTCCGCGGGCACGCCTCGCTAGATGCACCCCAGCCGAGGTCAGGTCAGCCGATCGGCGAGCGCGTGTCGAGCTTTGGGCCGTCGACCGAGCAGCTGGCGATCGGCGGGCTCATCGGAGAGCGGATCGCCCGAGCCGTGGAAGGGCTACCCGACGAACAGCGCGAGGTGTTTCTGTTGCGCCAGCTGCAGGGGTTGGCTTTCAGAGAGATCTCCGAGGTGGTCGGTGCTCCGGCAAACACGGTGAAAAGCCGCATGCGATATGCCCTCGAGCGTCTGCAGCAGATCTTGAGCGATTTGGAAGAGCCGCATGAACTGTGACGAGTGCAAAGAGCAGGTCTTCGAGCTGATCGAACGCGAAGCGGTCGATCCCGACGGGGTGCGCGAAATCCTCTCGCGGTGCCCCGATTGCCGGGTGGCGTTCGACGAGATGAAAGCCGCGATGGCCGTGACGGAGCGGCTGCCGATCGAAGAGCCGCCTCCGGCGCTCGATGCGGCGATTGTCCGTGCGGCTCGCGACCGTGCACGTCGGGCCGTCCCGTTACGAAAGCGGCGATTGCAGCCGGCGCCGTGGGCGATGGCTGCAATCGCCTTGCTTGCCGTCGGGGTTGGCGTTTGGACGATCCCGCGCCAGGTGGAGCTCGAAAGCGACGCGCCGCCTGGCGAGCTGAAGAACGCGGCAGAGATCGCGATGGCGGACCAGGTGCTCGAGGAGGACACCACGGCGTCGGACAACAGGGATGCTGTGGCGCAGCTTGGCTCCGAAGGAACGGCTTCGTTGAGAGCTCCGGAAACCGCGGAAACCGAACCGAAGAAGGGGGCCCGGGAGGCCGTCCGCGCGAGGAGACGGGCCCGTTCCTCCCCCGACGACGAGAGCGTCGCGCGTCTCGCTCAGCCCCCGGCCACTGCTCCTGCCGCCGATATGGCAGCGGCGGGCGCCGCTGAGTCCCGGTCGCATGAAGTGGCCGCGAAGGCATCCGCTCCACCCAAGCAGGGCAAGCAGGAAAAAGACGACGACGCGACGTGCAGACGGAAGGTCGACGACTTCGAACGCCGCGCCGGCACTGACGACGACTACGCGCCCACCCCCGAGGAGGAGCTCGCAATCGGCAAGTGCTACCACACGCTCGACAACGTTGCCGACGCTCGGAAATGGTTGCAGCGTGCGGCCGCGCATCGCAAGACCAAGCGACGCGCCGAAGCAGCACTTCGCGAGCTAGGAGCCGAGTAGCGGACGGCCGCTCATCGGCGGAGTCGGTCTAGCAGCGCACGCCATTTGGGGCCCCTGCCTTCGGCTGCACGCCCGGTCAACTCATGGGCCGCGGCGATGGCTCCTGCGAGGTCGGGTTTGATCTGCAGCGCGTCGAGGGGGATGCGCGCGTCGGCAGCGGCTGCTTTCCATCGCGCGTCCACTCCGGTGAAGAAACACACCCCGCCGAGCATCCGCGAGATTTCGTCCGCGCCGAACACAGCCGTCGCTCGTTCTCGATTTGGTTCGCCGAGTTGGCTGAGGTCGACGATGGCGATCTCGACGTCGGCGTTGAGCATCGCGCGTCCCAGCGAGTCGACGCACTCGCTCAACACGGCGGGTTCATGCACCCCCGACGCGATCAACGCGAAAGCGGCCTCGTCGATGCGCAAGGGTTTTAGAGGCTTGCTTGCGCGGGCCTCCGCCGTATGTGCGACTCGTTCTTCGCGCCCCAGTACGAATCCTTCGATCGTTGCTGCGATGACATGCTGCGCGAACGGTCCCGACGGGGACTCCTCGGACCCCCCGATGCACCGTAGCGCAAGCAGCACGACTTGAATCGCCGAAGTGGGTGTGAGGTCGAGCAAAGCCAGACGTCGCCCAAGAAGGGTGAGTACCGCGAAGCACTCGCGGAATCCGAACGACTCGTAGTCGCCGCTTACGCGTTCGTTCGCGGGCAGCTCATGCAACAGAGTCAGCGCCGGCGCCACCTCGGCTGCGATGGCTTGGAACGCGACGCCTCCCGTCGGTGGCCTGGCTTCTTCGAGCAAGGCCGCAAAGCGCTCACTAACGGCGTCCCCGTGTTTCACGATCGGGCTACTCTATCACTCTTTGGGTCGACCATAATCCTCCGTGATATAAGCGTGTTGAATGGCTGCCACAATTCTCGTCGTCGACGATGAAAAGAACATCCGGCGCACCCTGCGGATGGTGCTCGAGGGCTCCGGGTTCAACACGCTCGAGGCGTCGTCGGCCGAGCAATGTCTTGAAACGCTCGAGAACAACGAGGTCGACCTGCTCATTCTCGACGTTCGCCTGCCCAAGATGAGCGGCATCGAAGCACTCGAAAAGATTCGCAGCGAGCCAGAGACGCGAAGGCTCCCGGTGCTGATGGTATCCGGCCACGCGTCGGTTGCGGAGGCGGTGCAAGCGGTGCAGCTGGGTGCAACCGATTTTTTCGAGAAGCCACTCGATCGGGATCGCGTCCTAGTCACCGTTCGCAACGCTCTCCAGACTTGGCAGCTGCAACGCGAAGTCGAGCAGCTGCGTGCTGGGGTCGAGCACCGCTACGAGATGATCGGCGAGAGCCCAGTCATACGTTCGCTCTTCGCGCAGCTCGAGAAGGTCGCTCCGACGAACGGACGCGTGCTCATCTCCGGAGAGAGCGGGACGGGCAAGGAGCTAATCGCGCGCGCGATTCATCGACTCAGTCCGCGCGCCGACAAACCTTTCGTGAAAGTGAACTGCGCAGCCATTCCAGCGGAGCTGATCGAGAGCGAGCTCTTCGGTTACGAGCGTGGGGCGTTCACCGGCGCGCAAGGCCGCAAGAAGGGCATGTTCGAGCTCGCCAATGGCGGCACCCTCTTTCTCGACGAGATCGGTGACATGAGCGCGAGTGCGCAGGCCAAGGTGTTGCGCGCGCTCCAGAGCGGGGAGATATCACGTGTGGGCGGCGAAAAAGCGATCGCGGTCGACGTGCGCGTGCTTGCGGCGACCAACAAAGACTTGGAGATGGAAGTCAAAGAGGGCCGTCTGCGGGAGGACCTCTACTTTCGCCTCAACGTCGTCCCGATCGTGAGCCCTCCGCTTCGCGAACGAAGGTCCGACATCCCGCTCTTGGCCAGCGGGTTTCTGCGGGAGTTCTCGGCCGAGAACGGGCTTCGGGAGAAGCCGATCGACGACGACGTGCTCGAGGCATTGGCCGAGCGGCCCTGGCCCGGGAACGTCCGCGAGCTCCGCAATGTCGTCGAGCGAATGGCGATCTTGAGCGGCGACCGGATCACGCTCGACGATCTGCCCGAGGAGGGGGTCCTCAGCGAGGTTCGACGCGAGTCGACGCCAGCGTCGGACCTGCCTGCCATGGTCGATGAGGCCGGCGAACGCCTGACTTTGCGGGAGTATCGCAGCCGCGCCGAGAAGGATTACATTCTTCAGACCCTCGACGAGGTGGGATGGAACATCTCGCGGGCCGCGACAATTCTCGGGGTGGAGCGCACCAACCTTCACAAGAAAATGCGGAGCTATGGTATCCGTCGGGAAGAGGCATGATCCGTCGATCGATTAGGCTGATGTGGAGAGGCGCCATCCTGGCCTTCCTGGTCTATGTCCTATTCTTCGTTCAGCTCGGCGAGCGGTCCGCTTTTCAGCACGTGATGCGGGTCGTCGACACCGAGGAGGCGCAGGAGCTCGGGCGCGAGGTGAGCGCCGCGACGGAACGCATCACGAAAGAGATCGGGGGACAGGTTCACGACGTGACGCAGCCACCGGCTCAAGATGCGGGCGCCTCCCAGGTTCCGGAGGCGGTGTCGAACCAACTGCAAGGTGTCGTCGGACACTCTTTCGAGCGCGCGCAGCGGATCGAGGCGGCTCGCGAAGCGCAATCCCAGTAGCCGACGTTCGCTCCACTACTCCAGTTAGGGCCACTCGAGGCGAAGGCGCTTCATCTTGCGCCACAGCGTCGTTGGGCTGAGCCCGAGAAGCTCGGCTGCACGTTCCTTGTTGCCCTCGACCTGGCGCAGAGCGCGAACGATGGCGTCCCGTTCGACCTCCTGCACGATGTCCGCCAGCGATTGGCGGCCTGGATGCAGGGCGCCGCCGTTTCCGTTCGACTTGGGAACGATGTCGGACAGGTGAATCTGCCCGTCCTGCGCCAAAGCCACGCCCTGCTCGATCAGGTTCTCGAGCTCTCGAATGTTTCCCGGAAAGTCGTAGCCGAGCAGGTAGTCCATGACGCCGGGTCCGAGCGACGCCTGCCGGCCCATCTTCTTGCCATATTTTTCGAGGAAGCTCTCGGTGATGGGCGCGATGTCCTCTTTGCGCTCCCGCAGGGGCGGCAGCTCGAAACGCGCGACGTTGAGTCGATAGTAGAGATCCTCGCGAAAGCGCTTGTCCTCGATGAGGGTTCGCAGATCCTGGTTGGTGGCTGCAATGATGCGCGCATCGACGTTGATCGAATTATTGTCGCCGAGTCGGCGAATCTCGCCTTCTTGAATCGCGCGCAACAGCTTCGCTTGAAGTGAAGGCGGCGTCTCTGCGATTTCGTCGAAAAAGAACGTGCCGCCATTCGCTTCCTCGAAGAGGCCTTTGCGTGTCTGTACGGCGCCGGTGAACGCGCCACGCATGTGTCCAAAGAGCTCGCTCTCGAGAAGTGTTTCGGTGAGCGCCGCGCAGTTGATCGAGACGAATGGGCGCTCCGCGCGCAACGAGTTGGCGTGGATCGCTCGCGCGACGAGCTCCTTGCCGGTACCGCTTTCGCCGGTGATGAGAACCGTCGCATCCGTGGGCGCGATGCGAATGATGCGTCCGAGAACGTCTCGAATCTCCGCGGACTGACCGATGATGTTGCCGAAGTTGTAGCGCTCGCGAAAATCTGCAGCTACGGCGCGCAGCTCTCCTGCAAGCTGTCGTGTACGCGCGGCGCGCGCAACCTTGGTGAGAAGCTCCTCTTCGACGAACGGCTTCTGCACGAAGTCGTGTGCGCCGAAACGCATCGCCTCGACGGCGTCTTCGACCGTGCCGAACGCCGTCATGACGATCACCTCGGTAAGCGGGGAGGCTTCCCTGGTGCGTTGTAATACTTCCAGGCCGCCGACGTCTCCCATCCTCAAGTCGGTGATGACCAAGTCGTAGTTCTTCTCGGCCACCATGACGCACGCAGACTCGCCGCTCGGCGCCTGGTCGACGTCATAGTCCTCCGCGCTCAGCATCTCCGAAAGCATGCCGCGTGCGTTGTCCTGATCATCGACGATTAGAATCCTGGCCATCCCCCAACCGGTTCCGTCTAGCCTTGACCTTACCGCAAATCGCGGTTTCGTGCCCAGGCGTCAATCGAGCACGCAATGCATCGCCGCCACAACCTCGTCCCGGAACTCGACGGGAAAGATGAGGCGTGGGTGCTCGATCCGCTTGTTTCGGAGCTCACCGAGCAGGAACGAAGCGTCGCCCAGGCGCTGAAGAGGCTGATGGCGCAGGGTGACCCACATGCCATCCGTGCTGCCGTCGGTGGGTTCGCTGTAAGGAACGTCTTCGGCAATGTCGAGCCAGACCGTGAGGTCCGGCCGGAGCCCTCCGGAGGCGACGATATCCTTGGCGCGCGCAAGCGCCTCGTCCCACAGGTCACGGCGGTGGTCCGGCAGTGGAACCGTCTTCGGCAGTTGGCGGCATCGAAGACGCTTGCTGAGCTCGGCCAGTGTGGGGTCGCCTCCGCGCTCCCATGCGCTGAGGCACGTCAGCAGTTCGGCGTCATCCATCCGAAGGTACTCATCGAGCGATAGCGACTCGCCGAGAGCGGCTGCTCGAAAGGCGGGGAGCAGCGGGTCGGGGGCCGTGCCGTCGGAAATCAGCTCACTCACTCGCATGAAGATCGCGCGCACCAGTGCTTCGGCCGCCCGTGTGGCTTTGTGGTGATAGACCTGCTGGTGCATGAAGTGCCGCCCGAGAAAGAAGCTTTCGGCCGGCGGCAACCCCTTGCGGCCTTCCACAGCGAGAACCCATCGGCCGTTCACACATGCAAAGGTCAACGCCTGAAGCAACCAGTCGAGGTCATAGAGGCCGTAGCGTACGCCCGTCATGTGGCTGTCGCGCAAGAGATAGTCTGCGCGATCCACATCCAACGTTCCGCTGACACTTTGGCTGAGGTAGCCGAGGCGATAGTTCCCGCTCAACAAGCCCGTGACCCGTTCCGCCATGCCCGCCGAGAACGACTCGAGCGCCTGGTGCACCTCTGTCGAAGGGTCCAACAGGATCTCCTGCGTCCACTGCTCGTGGTGCTTGGCGTGTGGCAGCACTTCCTCGAACAGGTGCGAGAACGGACCGTGACCCAAATCGTGCAACAGCGCCGCTGCGAGCCCCTCCGCCCTTGCCTCATCGTCGAGCCTCTGGTCCGTAGGCAATTCGTCGCTACAGGCGTCGATGCGGTGCTGAAGCGCCTGCATGACGTGTGCCGTGCCGATCGCGTGCGAGAAACGGGTGTGCTCCGCTCCAGGGAACGCAAGAGAGGCGAGCCCGAGCTGGCGAACGCGCCGCAGGCGTTGCACCTCCCGGGTATCGAGGAGGGATCGGATCACCCGCTCCGCCATGCCTTCAAAGGCGATCAAACCGTGGACGGGGTCCCTCAGGATCACCCTCAACGGTACCACCGCGTGTTCAGAACGCCAGCGTCCCGAAGCGCCCGTCTCTCGGTACGTCGAAACTCGATCCGCGCCGGACTACGGCGATAGTGTCCGGCTGCCACAAAGGCAGCACCGGAATGTCACGGGCCAGGATGCTCTGGACTTGCTCGTAGGCCGCCAGACGCTGCTCCCGTTCGACTTGGGTTCTTCCGACTTCGAAGAGCCGATCGAGCTCGTCATTTTCGTACCGCCATCGATTTGCGCCCTCGCTCTGCGGGCCCGGGATCCGCGAAGAGTCGAAAAACCAACTGAGTACATGCGGCTCGATCACTTCCGGTACTTGGAGCAGCGTAATCTCGAAGCGGCCTCGATTGAGGTCGGAGATCAGCGTCGCCGCTTCCGAGGGCCGGACGTCGACTTCGATGCCCACGTCTCCCAGCATCGCGGCGATCGCGCGTGCGACCGATTGCCGAAACCGTTCGGAGGTCGTCCGAAGCACGAGACGCATGCGCGGCTCGGAGCCCGGCGGATCGGGGAACCCAGCGGCGTCGAGTAGCGAGCGCGCCCGGTCCGGATCGAAGCCACGCGGTGGCAAGGCGTCGACGTCCGCCCAATGGCCATGCGGAATCCAACTGTCGGTCACGCGAGCCAGGCCGTCGTACTTGGCGCGCACGAGGAGCTCCCGGTCGATCGCGTACCCGACCGCGCGGCGCACCCGAACGTCGTCGAGCTTGGGCGACGTGGTTTGAAATCCGAGATACATCGTCGATATCCCGGCGGCGCTACGCGTTTCGAAGCGTGGGTCCTCCCGGAACATTGGAAGCAGCAGCGGCGGAATCGAGGCGATGGCGAGGTCGCCCTGACCCGCTAGCATTCGCAACGCTCGCGTGTTGTCGTCGCGGATGACGACCAACCGCAGGCTTGGGTACTTCGGCGTTCCGCGGTGCCAGTGAGGATTTGCGCTCAGCTCGAGAACTCCGGGTTCGCGTTTGACGAGGCGGTACGGGCCAGCCCCGACAGGAAACGGGTCGTCAGGTGTGGCGATGCGTCGAAAGGCGTCTTCGCTCCGAACGATGGGGAGCTCGAGGTCTGTGAGAAACGTGGCATGCGGCTCGTGGAGGATGAAGAGGATTGTCCTTGGGTCCGACACCCGCATCTCGGCGATCCTCCGATAGGTGTGCGCGTAGCGGCTTCGTAGCTTTGGATCGACCACGCCTTGAAACGTGGCGACCACGTCTTGGGCGTCCAGGGGGCTGCCGTCGCTGAAGCGCAGGCCATCGCGGAGCCGCACCTCGAAGTGCGTCGGGCTCGACGCCTTCACCGACTCGGCAAGGTCGGGAATGACCTCGAGAGTCCGCGGGTCGATCGTCACCAGCGAGCCGAAGAGAAGCCGTGAGACGCGGAGGCCGTAGGGGTCGCCGACGAAACGCGGGTCGAGTTGCTCGGCATCCCGCGGGAGCATGACGACCAAGGCGTCCGGGTCATGGGCCACTGGTCGGCCGCAGCCTAGGCCGATGACTAGGACCAAGACGAGGGCGCTGCTAGGCTCCAGACGATGGCGCACCGAGCGCTTCTTTGTTTCGCGATCATCGGCCTTCTGGTCGTGAGCCCTGGCGCGCGTGCCAAGGGGCCCGAGCCAGTTGCGCAAACGATCTCCAACCTCGTCCGACAGGCGGGCCTTGGTGATGGGATCGG
>CALJYC010000151.1 GCA_937984275.1 uncultured bacterium
CTACGTGCTCGGGCTTGCGGCGCTCGGCCTTTTCCTGTCGCAGGGGTGGGCGGCCTCGTTGCGCGCATGGGGTTTGGCGTGGCGGTCTGAAAGTTCACGGTGGATCGAGGTCGGTTGTACCTTGGTGTCCGCAATGACGGTGTTGATGGCGATCAACGTCCTGAGCCACTTCGTGACAGGGCGTGCGTATTGGATGGGGCCGTGAGCATCGCGCGAATCTACGCCATCGCCCTCAATACGTATCGCGAGGCGGTCCGCGATCGCGTGTTGTTCGGGGTTCTCGTACTCGCGGCGAGCGTCCTCGCGCTGACCCTCGCGCTCGGAGAGCTCTCGCTCGACCAGCAGATGCGCGTCGTCACCGACATCGGGCTCGCGTCGATCTCGCTCTTCTCGGTCGTGGTGGCGATCTTCCTCGGGTCGTCGCTCCTCTACAAGGAGATCGAGCGTAAGACGCTGTACGTCATTCTTCCGAAACCGATCGCGCGATTCGAGTTCTTGCTGGGCAAGTACTTCGGAATCGTGGCCACCTGCGCGGTGTTCCTCGCGATCATGGGTGCCCTCCAGCTCCTGGTGACCGCGATCCAGGCAGGGGCATCGACCGCGCTCGTCATCGCCGTCCCGGCGGCCCTCGTCGTCGCCCTCGCGGCAGGGTTTTGGGTTTCCAAAGACCGCACGCTCGTCGTTCCGATTTGGTCCTTGGTCGCGCTTGGCGCATCCGCGTGGGTTTGCTCGACGGTCGACGTGGAGCTTTTTCGGCTGCTTGCTTCGCTGGTCCTCAACCTCGGTGAAGTCCTGATTCTCACAGCCGTTGCCCTCTTGTTCTCTTCGTTTTCGACGCCCTTCCTCACAGGCGCGTTCACGTTCGGCGTCTGGTTGGTGGGCCGGGCCGCGCACGACATGGTCGCGATGGAGACCCGCGTCCTCAGTCCCGCAATGAAGACGCTGCTCAGCTGGTTGGCCGAGGTCGTCCCGAACTTCAATCTCTTCGTCCCTGGTCGAAACACCCTGGTGACGAAGGCCGCAGACTACGGGGAGCCGCTCACCTACGTCGCGACCTCGATGGGCTATGCGATTCTCTACGCTGGAGCCACGCTCATCGTCGCCACGCTGATCTTCCGCCGTCGAGATTTCCTATGAAGCACCCACCGGTGCGTCCCGGCGTCGCTGTGGCGGTCGTGTTCGTCACCCTCGGTGCGCTGCTGCTGTGGCGTGTCGCTTCCGAATCGAGCGCGGAGCTTGCGGCAGCGCACGCGTACCGACAGGAGGATCAACTGGCCCCTGCGGTAGAGCACTACCGGCGGGCGATTCGTTGGTCGCTGCCCTTGAGCCCGAACACCGTGGAGGCGGTTTCGGCCCTCGAGTCGATTGCGGCGCAGCTCGAGGCCGATGGTGAAGTGGCAGGGGCCCTGTTGGCTTGGCGGTCGCTCGCGGGTGGGCTTGCCGCGACGCGCTTCCTCTACTCCGGCTCGAACCCCTCGCGCGAGAACGCCAGCGACCAGATTGCGCGTCTCATGGCGATGGATCGCAGCGCAGCGATCGATGCAAATCTGAGCATGGAGCAACTCGCGGCCGATCATCGCCGACTTCTCAGTGACGAGGTCTCGCCCGATCCGTGGTGGGGAACGCTACTCTTGTTGGGAATGGCGGTGTGGGTTGGCGCGTTGGTTCTTTTGGCGTGGCGCGGGTTCGATTCGGCCGGCCGCTTCCGTTGGGCCGCCGCCCGGGGTCCGATTTGGGGCGCCCTCGTAGGGTTCGTTTCCTTTGCTCTCGGGCTGCTCTTCGCCTGAAGTTGCCCGAAGCCGGGCCGCGGGGTAACAGGGGCGTCGTGGATAGCATCGAAATCGTCGGTGGAAACAGGCTCGTCGGCACGGTACCGATCAGCGGCGCCAAGAACGCGGCGCTGCCTATTCTGGCCGCTGCCCTCTTGGCAGATGGCGAGCATGTGTTCCGCAACGTCCCCAACCTGCGCGACGTCCACACGATGACACGCCTGTTGGAGCGCCTCGGCGCGCAGGCGGAGTACACGGACGGTCAGGTTCGGGTCAACTTGTCTCGGGCGATCGAGCCGACCGCGCCGTACGACTTGGTGAAGCAGATGCGGGCGTCGGTCTTGGTCCTCGGGCCACTCGTTGCGCGCTGCGGGCGGGCGGTGGTTTCGTTGCCGGGTGGATGCGCGATCGGTGCGCGCCCCATCGACCAGCACCTCAAGGGCCTTTCGGCGATGGGCGCAGACGTCGAGCTCCACCATGGCTACGTCGAGGTCACCGTTCCCGGGGGCCGGCTTCGCGGCTCCGACATTGCCTTGGATTTCCCGACTCACACCGGGACCGAGAACCTCATGTGCGCGGCGGTGTTGGCCAAGGGGCGCACGACGCTCACGAACTGCGCTCGCGAACCAGAGATCGAAGAGCTGGCGCGGGTCTTGAACAAAATGGGCGGGCGCATCGAAGGGGCTGGCACCTCGGTGATCTCGATCGAAGGCGTCGATTCACTTCATCCGATTGACCACGCGATCATTCCGGACCGGATCGAGGCCGGCACCTTCATGGTGGCGGCCGCGGCGACCGCTGGAGACCTGCTGCTCGAAGGCATCGGGTTCGAGCCGCTCGAAGCGGTGATCGCGAAGCTTCGAGAGGCGGGTGCCACGGTCGAGCGCGAGGGCGATGGCATCCGTGTGGTCGGCTCACGTCCGATTCGCCCGACCGACGTGATCACGCAGCCGCACCCCGGATTCCCAACCGACATGCAGGCGCAGTTCATGATGCTGATGTGTCTCGCGAAGGGCACGAGCCGAATCACCGAGACGGTGTTCGAGAACCGCTTCATGCACGTTTCGGAGCTGAATCGCATGGGCGCCAAGATCCAAGTCAACGGCAGGACCGCGACCGTAAAGGGCGTCGACAGGCTCGAAGGAGCCGAGGTGATGGCCACTGACCTTCGAGCGAGTGCGTCGCTGGTGGTGGCGGGCTTGGTCGCGGAAGGCACGACCTACGTTCGGCGGGTATATCACCTCGATCGAGGCTATGAGCACATCGAGGAGAAGCTGATCCCGCTAGGGGCCAACATCGAGCGAGTATCTGGTAATGCCTAAACGCAGCCGAGACACCATTGTCATTGCAGTCCCCAAGGGCCGCGTCCTCGAACAGCTGAGCGGACGGCTCGAAGAGGCTGGCATCTGCACCCACGCCCTCACCGCGAGGAGCCGGAAGCTCGTGCGCGAGGACAAAGAGTCCGGGCTGAGCTATCTGCTCCTCAAGCCCGACGACGTTCCCACCTACGTCGAGTACGGCGCCGCCGATCTCGGCATCGTTGGCCGCGACGTCTTGATGGAGCGGGACTACGACGTATTCGCCCCCGTCGACCTCGACATCGGCAAGTGCGAAATGATGGTCTGCGGCCGCCCGAAGGAGCCCATTTCGGGTAAAGGGGAGCGCCCCCTCCGCGTCGCCACCAAGTTCCCCCACATCGCCGAACGGTACTTCCGAGCCAAGGGCACCCCAGTCGAGCTAATCTTCTGCCAAGGCTCCGTCGAGCTCGCCCCGCTGACCGGCCTCGCCGACGTCATCGTCGATTTGGTGGAGACCGGAGAAACCCTCCGCCAGAACGGCTTGGTTCCGCTGGAGAAGATTGCCGACGTCAGCTCGGTCGTAATCGCCAACCGCGCGGCCCTGAAGCTGCGCCGCGAAGCGATCGAACCGATCCTCGACGCCCTCAGGGGCTAGGCCAGACATGCTCCGCCTGCGCACCGACACCGACCCCGCTTGGATCGACGTCGTGTTGAACGAGTTCGACGCTTTTCTGATCGATCACGCGGCGTGCGAGCGAAAGGCATCTGCGACGGCGTTGAAGCTCGTCGCCCACTACTCCGACCGCACCGTGCTAGTGCGAGAGCTGATTCCCTTCGCGCAGGAAGAGCTCGAACACTACGCCCAAGTGATGGAGATCATCCTCGACCGTGGCCTATCGACTCGCCCCGACGAAAAAGACCCCTATGTCACCGCACTGATGCAGCTGATCAAACGCGGCCCCGAGCAGTACTTCCTCGACCGGTTGCTGGTATT
>CALJYC010000152.1 GCA_937984275.1 uncultured bacterium
ACATTCAAGTCGTCGTAGCTCCTTCGACGAAGTGCGAGTCGGTCTTGCTCCCACTCGCCGCGGAGCACCTCCTTGGAGAGCGGCGGCCTGTCGTAAGGCAGGTGCTCTTCGTCGCCAATCAAGACGAGATGCCCTTCGAACGTGGCGCGCCGGATGAACTCCGTGGCACGCAACCCGGCAAGGGAAGCGCCGACGACGGCAATCCGATTCATCTCACTCATCGATCGAAGGGGTCGTCCTTCTGACTGCTCATCGCGATCGCTTGCGTAACGAGTGTCTTGAGGTCCTTCGCCGCCCCCCGAACCACCTGAAGAAGCCCGGAAATGAGCTCCGCGTGATCATGAGGCACCCCCTCGAGGTACGACGGCGGCCGCGACGAGGGCGCCGACACCGGCGCCGACACCGGCGCTGCCGCTGGTACTGGCACTGGCACTGGCACTGGCACTGGCACTGGCGCTGGCGCTGGCGCTGGCGCTGCCGCCCCGCCCCGTGGAGGACGCAAGGCGTCCTCTTTACGGGGTGCTTTCTTCGCGCGCCGCTTTGCTGGCTTCGTTGGCCTACTCGACTTCGCGGGGGCTTTGCTCGCGCGCTTCTTGGCCGCCTTCTTTGCAGGCGCCTTACTCGAGCGCTTCTGCGGCGGCGTCTTGCTCGCGCGCTTCTTGGTCGCCTTCTTTGCAGGCCTCTTCTTCTTCGCGGGCGTTCGCTTGTTCGCCATGGCGCCTCCCAGTTCGGGCACCTTATCCGAAACATTGCCGAGGGCAAGCTCGTGCGACGCGCCTAGCGCTCGACGACGTAGACGAACTCGAGTTGCTCGGGTCGCGCGGGGGGCTTAGTGGTGGCGGGAATCAGTCCAACCTCTTCGTAACCCACCGCCTCGAGCACGCTGACCATGAGCGTATCGCGCGTCGGTACCCTCGCGAACACATACTGAAGTGGTGTGCGAGCCGCGTGACGGATTGCGTGGGTCGCCAACATGCGCCCGAGCCCTGAGCTTTGCTGAGCCAAGCAAGTGGTGGCCTCGGCCTTCAGGCGGCGATTCACGGGATCGGCGCTGGCCGCGGAGAGCATTTCCCATCCCACCATCGAGCCGTGCCCATTCTCCGCAATCCAGAACTGAAATACATCGTCTTGCGACCGCAGCGCTCGGACGAAGAACTCGTTCAACCGAATTTCGCTCGGAAGCTGGCCATCCCAGTACTCGGCATGTTGCTCGCAGACTCGCAGCACGCCCGCGAGGTCGGACACCCCTCCCTGGCGAATTAGAAGCCGGCTTGCCGGCGGTATCGTGGACGTACCAAGCACCGGACCCTTGGGTATATCCCGCGGTCACCAGGTTGGGCAATCCCCTCAATCGGGACCCGCAAAACGGGGCGCTGCGTCTACTGCACCGACGGGCAGGTGATCGGGTTCGAAGTCGACGCGTTGTTGTCTTCGTCACACTCGTTATACCGCTGGCCGCCCATCCCGTCCTCGTCGACCGTCGCTAGGACCGCGATCCCGGTGACCTGCGGACCTGCGGGCACTTCGAACACGACCTCGAGCTGCTCCGACTGCCCCGGAAGCAGCCAATCCCGGGTCGCCACGGTGCCGAGGTCGAAGACGCGCGTATCGTCGGTGGTGACGACCACGTGGGTGAGGATGCCCGGCGGGACGCTCAGGGAGCCATCGTTGCCAACCACCACCGCCAGGCCGAACTGGCTCGCGTCACAATCGAGTCGGAAGATCTCACGCACGACGAAGTCTGGCGCATCGAATAGTCCGCCCGGTTGGACGTTCTGCCGGAAGTTGTTGAGCCGGGAGCGCGTCCAGTTGGGCTCGGGCACGCGCGGGATCTGACCGTCCTCGGTGACGTTGGTCACGCTATAGGCGTGCTGGTTCCAAATGCGTCGCGTGCGAACCCAGTTGTTGTCCGCATCTTCCCAGATCTCGATTCCACCACGGCTCGAATTGGTATTCGGCTCTGGGATCACCACCTCCGACTTCCCGTCATTGTCCACGTCGACCACGATCGGCATCTCGAGGCGCGTGTTGCTGCTATGGGTCGTGTCCTCGTAGAGGATCGTGCCGTCCGAGCCATTGAAGATCCGGAAGGTCGTCTCGTCCGCGTAAACCACCTCGGCTGAGCCATCGCCCTCGAAGTCGAACACACTCGATCCCGTCGCGCGGCTCGAGCAATCGTCGTTTTCGACCATCCATCGCACCCACTCACGCTCGCATTCCGCGGGCAACGGGTCTCCAGTGCACTGGAAGTCGAACACCACGTAGGCCGTAGAGCTCGCGGTGCCGACCTCGGCATATCCGTCGCCGTCGAAGTCTGCAACGGTGGGCGGTCCGCTCTCGTTGGCACCCGCGGTGTGAACCACGACCTGCGAGCTCTCACTCATGATCGGATTCCCCGCGATGTCATAGGCCGGTAGCTGCAACGCGCCTCCGCAGAGAATTCGCTCCGGCGGCAACACGTCCCCGTCTTCGTCGTAGAGCACGACGGACGGTATGTATGCAGCCGGCGAGTAGGTCGGTGCGGTGACATCCGACCGAGCACCGGGAATCCGAACCGGCAACGGGATTCCGGCAACGGGCGAGCCGTCGTGGTTGAGGATGAAGAGCTCACCGAGTCGGATGATCACCACTTCGCCATCATCGTCTTCGTCGAAGTTCCCGACCGCATTGTAACCGTCGCAGTCGAGTGCGCCGCCGCAACTCGAGTTGGTGGTGGTGTACTCGTACGTCCAACGCTCGCTACCGTCGTAGTCGTAGACCGTGTTTCCCGCGATCACCTCTTGCCGACCATCCCGGTCGAGATCCGCGACCGTCGATACCGGACCCAAGAACGCGTTGTTGCCGATCCCGAGGTTCGCCCCCGTCATGACTTCCAGATCACGCCCATCCCACGCAAGCGCGGCAACCGGAAGGTCGACGTCTCCCGGCCCTTTGCCGGTGAGACCGTCGAGCACGACGTTGCCGATGATGACTTCCGGTCGACCGTCGGCGTTTAAATCGGCAATCGACGGCTGGGCCCCACCGCGGGTCTGCTGCTTCGCCGGGAGGGCGTCGTTCTGCCACATGACCTCCCAAGCCGAGCCGTCGTCGGCGGTCCGTCGCCAAGCAATGGAGCCCCCGTTCTTGAAGGTCGCGACGATCTCCGGCACCCGTTCGCCCGACATGTGGTCGGGATGCAGATTGCCTAGCGCAATGCCCGTCGAATTCCCGATCCAATCCTCGGATGTCAGGCCCTTGAGCGTCGCGTGGGTGGTCATCGTTCCGTCGCTGTTGCAGCCACCCGAAACGATGCGCACGACACCACGCCGGGTGCAACACCCATCCGCGCCATAGTCGAAGCTCGCAAACACGATGTCAGGTATGTCCAGCATGTCGGTGAGGCCGTCGCCATTGTCGTCGGTGAGGGTCGCGACCGAGGGCGTCATCACGACCTCGCTCATGCCGGCGATCTCGATCTCTTCGGCGGTAGCGCTCATCGACGCCTCGGGAGGCGTCCACCGGCATCCAATGATGGGCTCGAACTCGCCCACGGGAGGTCTGAATTCGCATACGTCGACCGCATCGCGCGGGATGCACACCCCGAGACGCGGCTCGCAGAGCTCGTCGAGTTCGCAGTCCTCACCAAGCGTGCATTGGTCGAGGAGCTGGACGCAGGCGCCACCAATGCATGCCTCGCCGTTCGCACAGCAGAGCTCGTTCTCGTCTCCGCAGAGCTGCGCGGGGATGTCGCATTGGGCCACGCATGACCCCTCGAAGCACATCTCGGCGCGGTCGCAGCAGACCCCGTTGCACTCGACGTCGCTTCCACAGTCGGTGACGCAGTTTCCGCCCTGGCACACCGAGCCGGTCGCGCAGCACTGGACCGTTCCCCCAAAGATGCAGGCGGGCGCGTCACCGCAGATCGAAACGCACAGGCCGTCGTCGGAGCACGCCTCTCCAAACGGGCAGTTGCAGGAGAAGTCGACGCCGCCGTCTCCGCCAGCACGAGGAGCCGCGGTTGGGGGCACCTCCCCGCAACCGGCCACGACGATCCAAACCAAGACCAGCCAGC